>DATHUY010000115.1 GCA_035461765.1 Longimicrobiales bacterium | reverse complement strand
ATGCTGTACCTCCGCTCAGAAATGAATCGACAGACCCGCCGCCAGCGCGAAGTTCTGCTCCCATTCCGAACGTGAAAGCCTGGCCCCGTTCTCCGTGAAGAGAAACGCCTCGGGCACGGGCAGCTTCCAGAACATGTCGCGCGCATCCACGCGGAGCGACACACGCGAAGTCGGGAACCAGTCTACACCGGCACCCAGCTGTCCGGCGAAACTCGTGCCGAAGTCGAACCGGGCGTTTGAAGGCATCTCCGCCTCGATATCCGAGCCGCCCGCCAGGTCAACCGCAACTCCGGCCCCCACAATCACGAACGGCTGCAGATCGTTCCACGTGCGCGCGCCCGTCAGGTTCAGCCTCAGGTTGCCCATCACCGTCAGCAACGAGATGTCAGCCTCGCCGAGACTTTCGTACATCGATTGTGTCGCATCGTATACCGTGTCGCGAACCGTCCGCGTCGATGGCATGTATGCCGCCTCGACATTGATGGCGAACGGGCCCGATACCCGCAGCGCCCACGCGGCCCCGAACATCGGACCCGCCTCCGGCCCGTTGTCGATGCTGCCATTGGAGGGTGACACATACCCGCCCCACAGGCTGCCGAACTGACTGTGGTCCAGGAACCGGTACGGCGAGTCGATCTGCTGCGCGCTCGCGGGCTGCGTGAAAGCGGCCGCCGCGGCGGTCGCCAGAATCCAGATTGTGTGGGTACGCTTCATCGTCACGTTGGATACCTCGGGTGATTGGGCGGAGCCCTGCCTCCGGGCGCGCCGAGCGCGCAAGGTAGGCCGTGCGCGAAGCCGGCCGCAAGCCGACGAACGCCCCCGCTGCTGGTACCGTGGCAGGCGCCGCATTGTGCCGTGACCCCGCTGCGTCAGCTGCGCGGCTGGCGTGTCACCCTGAGCTGCGCGAGCGTAAGCCCCGTCAGAATCACGCCGGCGCCCGCCAGCTGACCCGCGCTGGGGACCTCCCCCAGCCGAAGCCATGCGGCCAGCAGCGCAACGACAGGCACCAGATTCGAATAGGCCGCCGTACGCGTGTTCCCAATCAGACGCACGCCGTAGTACCAGATGAGGTACGCCAGGCCGATGCTGAGGGCCCCCGCGTACACCACACCGAACCAGGCGCCGGCCGATATCGCGCCCAGGTCCGTGCGCACCACCGCTGGCAGGCCTATGATGCAGAGCCCGATGGCACCGGTCCACAGGGTCCACGCCGTGAACTGGACAGACCCGTACCGCTCGATGAAGCCTCGGCTGCCCACGGTATAAACGGCCCAGGAGAGCGATGCACCGATCATCAGGAAATCGCCGAGCAGGCTGGAGGTCCCCTCGCCAGCGGCGCCGCCGAACACGACGACGAGCACAATGCCGACGAATGTGGCGATGACGCCGAACCAGGTCCGCGCCGCGACACGCTCGTGGCCGCGCGCCGCCGACAGCAGCGCCGTCATGATCGGCGTGGCGGCCAGCAGAAGGCTCGCGGTGCCCGCGCGCGTGAGCGCCAGCCCGAAGATGAAGAACTGCTGATAGAAGACGTTGCCGAGCACACCCAGCCCGAAGACACGCAGGCGGTCACCGCGCCGTGGCCACAGGAATCCCCCGCGTCGCCGGAGCGCCGCGTACACCACGAGCGCCGCCAGCGGAAATCGGAGCGCGTTGAACGCCAGCGGGTTCAGCTCGGTCAGTGCGGCTTTGGCCACGGGGAAGTTGACGCCCCAGATCAGCACCATGAGGAGGAGCGCTGCATGTGCACTGGCTGCAGGCGGAACCACTGCTGCCGCAACGGGTGTCGCTCGTGTCCTGGTCATGGCGCCGGAAGATCCCCGGCCGCGGGCGCTGCCGCAAGTCCGCACACCATCACGCCCGCCGCAGAACCGGCTCGCTGTCGCGCTTGCGGCAGCGTTGAACTTCCCCGTACCTTCGCGCGGTCCGCCCGACATCTCGAGCAACGGAGGACGGAATGGTGGCCGGTGTGGTTCTGATCCGCGCGCAGCGCGAGCACATCGCGACCGCAGCGCGCGCAGTTGCGGACATCGAAGGCATTGCCGAGGTGTACTCCGTCTCCGGTGACTGGGACCTCGTTGCGATCATCCGCGTGCCGGAGTGGGAACGGATCGCCGACGTCGTCACGGAGAGCCTGGCCAGGGTCGAGGGCCTGGAGCGCACGACCACGCTGGTCGCCTTCAGGGTCTTCTCGAAGAAGGACCTCGCCGGCGCTTACGACATTTTCGAGTGAGCACACTCACGATGCACAAGGAGAGAGATTCATGACGCCCACGCGTCTCTTCGAGGGCAAGCGCGTCCTCGTGTTCGGCGTTGCCAACGACCGGAGCATCGCATGGGGCATCGCGCAGGCCCTCCACGAGCACGGCGCCAGCCTCATCTTCACATATGCCGGCGAGGCGCTGGAGAAGCGTGTGCGTCCGCTCGCGGAGAGCGTCGATGCGGAGATGATCCTGCCCTGCGACGTTGGCGACGATGGACAGGTGGAGGAATGCTTCACCAGGATCCGTGAGAAGTGGGACAGCTTCGACGTTCTCGTCCACGCCGTCGCCTTCGCCAACCGTGAGGATCTGGAGGGCCGCTTCATGAACACCTCGCGCCAGGGGTTCCTGAAGGCGCAGGAGATCAGCGTCTTCTCACTCGTGCTGCTGGCCCGCCACTCCGCGCCGATGCTGCGCGAGCGCGGCGGCAACATCCTGACGCTGTCGTACTACGGTGCCGAGAAGGTGGTCACGAACTACAACGTGATGGGTGTCGCGAAGGCGGCGCTGGAATCGAGCGTTCGCTACCTCGCCGCGGATCTCGGTCCGGATGGCGTGCGGATCAATGCGATCAGTGCCGGTCCGATCAAGACGCTGGCGGCGTCGGGCGTGCGTGGCTTCAAGGGCCTGATGAGCCTGGCCGAGGAGCGCACACCGCTGCGGCGCAACGTAACCCAGGGCGACGTCGGCAATGCCGCCCTGTTCCTGTGCAGCGGCCTCGCGGCCGGTGTGACGGGCGAGGTCGTCTACGTCGATGGTGGCTATCACATCATGGGCGTCTGAGGCCCGCGCGCCGGGAATAGCGCTTGTCCGGGGGCGTCCTCAATGACATCATTGAGCCGGACCTGACGACGGGGAGATGCGATGAGGGTGTTCAAGGTAGCGGACGGCACGAGCTGGATGGCCCGTCTGCACGACAGGACGGACGACGGCGCCGTATCGTCGCGAACGGGCTGGGAAGCGATCCTGTTCGAGAGCGGGCCGGGCGCCGCGGCACAGCGGCTGGTGTACCGCCCGCACGGCTGGCTTTCGACGGCGACGCCGGAGGATCTGCAGACGGCTCTCGACGAGGGCATCGCGATCCGGATGCGCTGGGGGGACTAGTCCAGGCTACTCGCGCACGTCGCCGGGCGGCGCTGTCGGAAACGGCGGCGCCGCTGGTGTATGCGGCGGTGGAGGTGTCTCCGGGCGGGGGCGACGGCGCGATGCAGCACGATGGCTCTCGAACCATTCGCGCGCGATCTGGGCCGCGACCTCTCGGCCGCCGAGACCGAAGGCGATGCCGGCTGCGAGGGCGGCGGCGCCCACGACCGCGATGAAGAACACGAGCACGATGTCCTGCGCGATGTCGAGCTGGTCGAGCGCCATGAACGTGGCGAGCAGGATGATCGCGGCCTTGGCTGCGCGCGCCAGATTGAAGCCGCCCGGCAGCCCGCCGGCCGATGCCAGTACGAGGTCCTTGATGAATTCGCCGAGCAGGATGCCCAGGACGAGGACCATCACGGCGGCTATGACGTTCGGCACGTATGCGAGCAGTTCCGCGAACAGCACGCTCACGGCGGTGATGCCGAGCGCGTTGGCGGAGAGCAGGATCACCAGGAGCATCATCGTCCAGAAGACGAGCTTCGCGATCACGGACGACGGGTCCAGCGTCGTGCCGGCGCGCTCCAGTGCCTCGGTCACGCCGCCCTCCTGCATCCAGCGGTCGAAGCCGATGCGGTGCAGGGCCAGATCGGTGCCGCGCTCGACCATTTTCGCGATGGCCAGACCGACCATCAGGATGCCAAGGGCCGCCGCCAGACGCGGCAGGAACGCGACGATCTGGTAGATGCCTTCTTCGAGACGGTCCGTCAGCGCATCGTACATGTCCTGCATCGCTCCGGTATCATTGCATGCGGCCTGCAACGCTGTGGGTTCGTGTGCCGCCGCGCAAGGGTGAGGTTGGTATGCGACAATTTCAGGATCGAGCCGGTGTGGCGTGGGACGTAGTGCTGGGACGCGAATCGTGGGGCGCGAGCGTCGCCCTTTTCGTCCCGCCCGTTTCGTCCGGACTGGCCGCCCGGCAGGCTCCGCTGCAGGCGGTCGCACAGGACGCGGCCGTGCGCGAGCTCGACGACATGAATGACGCAGCCCTCCAGGCGCTGCTCGACAGGTCTACCACGCGACAGGAAGGAATGCAATGAAGACGTTCATGGACGACAGTGGCGCCAGCTGGAACGCCAGCGCGCGCGAGGAGGATACGCCGCGACACCATACGCGCTGGTACCTCGTCTTCGAGGGCCCCGACGGCGCGGTGCTGCCTGTGCCGGAAGTGCGCTGGCAGTCGCGCGCCACCGCGGAGCGGACCCTGCTCACGATGTCCGACTTCGAGCTGCATCGCCGGCTCCACATCGTGCGTGAGCGCGCGCTCCTCGAGCATGGCGCCTCGCCCGCGACTGGCGCACAACCGGGGTCACAGCGCGAACGGACGAACGCGAACGCCGGATGACGTCGCGCAGCGATACCGGCGGTGCGCTCGACGACGCGATCGAAGAAGTCCGACGCCAGTTCGTCCCTGACTTCCGGTCCGGGGTCTTCGATGTCGTCGCCCAGCAGGACGGTGCGACGGTCGTGCTGCGCGGTCAGTCCACGCATCCCGCCGCTGTGACCGCGCTGGTCGCGCAGCTGCGAGATCAGGGACTCACCGCCGTCGACAACGTCATGCGGCTGCCCGACGCATCACTCGGCGCCGCCCGCCACGCCCTGGTCCGCTCCGCAGTGGCTCCGGTTTATGCCGAGCCGCGGCTGCCGGCCCCGCAGATCTCTCAGCTGGTCATGGGCATGCGCGTCGAGCTTCTCGCCCACGCCGACGATTGGTATCGCATCCGCGGCGAGGACGGCTATGTCGGCTGGGCCTATCAGGGATATCTCCAGGGCGGCGACGACGACTGGGCCTTCGCCTGGGAGCGGGGCAGCAATGGCGAGTCGGTCGTATCTCTCGGCGCAGAGCTCATCGACGCCGATGGCCGCATTATCGCACGCCTGCCCTGGGGCGCACGCCTGACGCGGCACTCGGGTGCCTATCATCTTCCGGACGGCCGCAGCGGCATGGTGGCCAACGGCGATGTCGTCGATGTCGATCGCCTGAGTGACTGGTTCCCGCACCGCGGTGAGAGCATCGCACGCACCGCCCGGCGCTGGTATGGCGCACCCTACCTGTGGGGCGGCGTCACGCTGAATGGCGTCGACTGCTCGGGATTCACGCAGGCAGTCATGTGGATGCACGGGATCGCCCTCCCTCGCGACTCCGATCTCCAGGAGCGCGCGGGCACCGGCGTAGCGCTCGGTCTCGAGCTGAGCGAGCTGCGGCCCGGAGATCTCCTCTTCTTCGCCGAGCCCGAGGCCCGCGTGAGCCACGTGGCCATCTCGCTCGGCGGTCCACTCATCATCCATTCCGCACTCGGCAACGGCGGCGTGCACATCAACGACCTCGCCGGCTCCGAGCCGCTCGAGCATCGGCTCGCCGCCATGTTCGTCTCCGCACGCAGGCTGCTCGCAGACTAGCTGACATGCATGCGAAGAAAAGAGCCGCGGCGCATCGCGCGCCGCGGCTCTTCCGTCTCACGACCGGGAGCCGCCCACCGGCACGGGTGTTACGGGATACGAATCGTCTTCCCCGGGATCAGGCGCCGCGGGTTCAGCCCGGGATTCGCCGCCTGCAGCGCGCTCACCGTGGTACTGTAGCGCTTCGAGATTCCGTCCAGCGTGTCACCGCTCCGTATCGTATGCGTGCGCGCGGCCGCCGGCTGTGCGGCAGCCGGGTCTGACCGGGGCGGCTGCGCGGCCGCCGGCTGTCCCGTGGCAGGCTGACCTGCCGCGGGCGCGTTGCTCGCGGGCGGCGTTCCCGTCGTCTGGTCCGGTGTCGGAACCGGGCCGTCCCGGGTCGGGATGCGGACCAGCTGGCCGACCTGCACACGACGCGGGTTCAGCCCGGGGTTCGCACGCTCGATGTCCGCGACGCTCACACCATATCGGCGCGCAAGATGGCTCAGGGTCTCGCCGCGTCCGATTCGATGCGTCTGAGTCGCCGCGGGCTCCCGCGGCTGCGTCGGTACCGGTGCGGGTGCCGCGACGCCATCCTCGGATGTACCCCCTGCTGCCCGCTCGCCCGGGTCGACTCGCCGGGCCGGCGCATCCAGCGGCCGCTCGAACTCCGCGAGGCGTCCGCCAATCGCGTCCTCGACACGCTTGGCCATCCACGTCGACGGGACATTGTTGCTGATGATGCTGAACGCCAGTCGCTCGCCGTTCGCCGACGACACGTAACCCGAAAGAGCGGACACGCGGTCAATGGTGCCCGTCTTCGCTCGCAGGTTGCCTTCGGCGCCCGTCCGGTACATTCGCCGCAGGCCGTCCGATGCTCCCGCCTCCGGCAGCGTCTCCCAGTAGTAGGGCCACATGGGCGAGGCCGCCATCAGCGCCAGCAGATCGATGAAGTCTCCCGCGCTCGCCCGGTTCAGCACGGACAGCCCCGAGCCGTCATACACGGCGATGTCGGCAGGATGACCTTCCTGTGCGAGCATGTGCTCGATCGCGCGGCGTCCCCCTGCGACGCTGCCCTCGCCGACCGCCACCCGTCCAACTGTCCGCAGCACCTGCTCCGCCATCAGGTTATGGCTGCGCTTGTTGATGATCGTCAGGATGTCGAGGATCGGCTCCGACGTGTGTACGGCCAGAACCCGTATCGGCGCCTGCGAGTCGAGTGCCGGCGCAAACACCGACCGTCCCGTGACCGGCGACTCCTCACTCGAATGCGCGGATCCGAGGCCGCCCTGTATCGTGATCTGCCGATCCACCAGCACCGCACGGAACGTTGCGGCGGCCAGGCGCGCCGGGTCCGATACCGGAACCGATCGCAGTACCGGCTTCGCGCCACGTCCGATCTGGCCGCGCACCACGATCGGGCCGTCATAAGCCATGCGTGTCGCACTGATCCGGGTCGACCCGCCGGCACGTGTCGTGGCCTGGTTCACGATGGCGATACCCTCGCCGCCCGGGACCAGCCGCACTTCCGGCCGCCAGCCGTCTTCCGCCCCGGGTGCGATCTGCAGCATCGCGATGTTCTCCGCGAAGCTCAGTGCGCCCGCGGAGGCGGCATACGACGCATTCATGTAGCCCTGCTGCCAGCCCTCGCCCGCGCCGGGCCCCGTGAAATAGGAGCCGTCGCCCATGATGCTGCCGCGGATCTCACGCACGCCCATCGCCTGCAGTGTGTCGGCAAAGGCCTTCCATACCCGCAGGTTGTCGCCGAACCGGCTGCTGAACGTGGGATCGCCTGTGCCGTAAAGCACCAGGTCGCCCTCCAGCACGCCGTCACGGATCGGCCCGGTCGCCATCAGGAACGTGTTGTATCGGAAGTCGGGCCCGAGGTAGTACAGCGCGGCCGCAGTCGTGAAGAGCTTCATGTTCGATGCAGGCGCGAGCGGCCTGTCGCCGCCGAAGGAGAAGAGCGTGTCGCCACGGTCGAGCGACCGCACCATCACGCTCCACTCATCGCCGCTCCAGCCGGGACGCGCGATGATCTCCCGGAGATCGCGGTCGAGCGCGGCCCGCATGGCTTCAGCTTCCGCGGCGCTCGCCGTAGCGGACGCACTCGGGCCCCCGCCTGCCTGCGGCGCCTCAGCCGCCGCGTCGGCCTGCGTTAGCGCCGGCGCGACCGCGGCCTGTATGCTGAGCCAGCCTGCAACGGCTGCGAACGAGAGAAGTGTCTTCATCCTGATCCCGTGCTGCGAGTACCTGGCATTCCAATTTTTCCTCCACGGGCACGGCCGGGGTCCGATGCCCGCGTTACAACCCGCACAGGTGCAAGAGCAGGGCCAATTTGCACCCCGCCCGAATGTTGAGCATAACACTTGCAATCCTGTTCTGCACGCTACACTATTCGGCGCAAGACGACGTCATGACCAATACATTCTAGTCAGGTCGCGAGCGCCTAGGTCCCTGATTCGGGGTGGGCGCTTTTTTCATGTCGGCGTCCCCACCAGAACACCTGCACACAGTGGAGTCCCACGCATGAGTGAATCGCTCCGGGTCCTGATCGCCGACGACGAGTCGCTGCACAACCTCGCACTCGCCAGTCAGCTGGAGACACTCGGCCATCAGGTCGTGGCCACCGCGGCCAACGGGCGGGAAGCCGTCGAGCTCGCGCGTGAGACACGCCCCGATCTCGCATTCCTCGACATTCGCATGCCGGCGATGACCGGTCCGGAGGCCGCTCACGAGATTGCGGCCGATCGTCCCATTCCCATGATCATCCTGTCCGCCTACAGCGACTCGCGCACCGTGGATGAGGCGATCAAGGCGCCGGTCTTCCACTACCTGGTAAAGCCGGTCGACCCCGATGACCTCGCTCCGGCGATCGCCGTCGCACGTGCACGTTTCGACGAGTGGCTCGATGCACGCCGACAGCGCGACATGCTCGAGCTGCGACTCGAAGAGCGCAAGATCATCGAGCGAGCCAAGGGGCTGCTCATGGAATCACGCCGCCTCAGCGAACGCGATGCGTACCGCTTCCTGCAGAAGACCAGCCAGGACAAGAATACGCCAATGGTCGACCTCGCGCGCAAGATTCTCCTCGCCGCTCCATTACTGCAGAAGGAGTAAGTGTTCTCTTCCTTCGATCGACACAATGATGACCGGAATACAGCGATGACCGCTGAGAGGCAGAATGTCGCAGCGCGTGCATCGACGCGCGTTGCCAGGCCTGCCGAGCAGCCCCAGCCCGTGCCCGGGGCGGACGCGCGTGTCAGCTCCATTCTCGTCGTCGACGACGAGCCCCTCGCGCGCCAGATGTTCTCCGATCTGCTCGAGGCCCAGGGGTTCCGCGTCGTGACCGTGGCGCGAGGCGAGGAGGCATTCGGATTCCTGAAGGAAGTCGACCTCATCCTGCTCGACGCCATGCTCCCCGGCCGCGATGGCTGGGCCATCTGCCGTGAGATCAAGGATCGGCACGATGCGATGATGCCGATCATCATGGTCACTGCCCGTACTGCTCCGGACGACGTGGTGCGAACGTTCGCGGCCGGCGCCGACGACTACGTCGCCAAGCCGTTCCACGTGGCCGAGCTGACCGCCCGCATCGAGTCGCGCCTGCGAGTGCACCGTGCCGAAGTTGCGCTCAAGCGCGCCAACCAGCAGCTCCGCGACCTCGCCGACCAGAACTATGAGCTCTACGAGCGCGCACGTGCCGATGCGGAAGAGCGCGCGCTCCTGCTCAAGGAGCTCGACCACCGGGTACGCAACAACCTCTCGGTGATCATGGGTCTGCTCAGCATGGAACGGAACCGGCGCCCGCCGCGACCTTCCGACGAGGCCCTTTCCAGCCTCGAGCACCGGCTCCGTTCATTCCTGCTCGTGCATGATGCGCTTAGGCGCCAGAACTATCGCGGCGTCCCCGCGCGCGAGATCGTGGAAAAGCTGTCCCAGCGCCTGCGCAGTGCCTGGGACCCCGATCGGCGTGTCGATGTCACGCTCGAGGGCGATGTCGGGAGCCTCGATGAGCGCCGCGGCTTCGCCCTCGCTCTCGCCCTCAACGAGCTGATCACCAATGCGTTCCGGCACGGATTCCCCGATCACCACGAGATCGCCGGCAACCGCCACGGCAGCCTGGTGATCCGGCTCGAGAGGACCGGAGACCGTGCACGCCTCCAGGTCGCCGACAACGGCATCGGCTCCGCTTCCGCCAGACAGCCCGACAAGGTCATCGGCAGCGGCCGCTCCATCGTCAACGCTCTCGTCAAGGACGAGCTCGACGGCACCGTCGATTTCGATTCCACCGAGAGCGGCACCACCGTCACGATCGAGTTTCCACTGACGTGAACTGATTCGGGAGCGGGACCGGGATCGTGTTCGTATTCGGGAGCGTGACAGCTCCGGACATGTCGGTAACAAACGTCCCCGCTCCCTCGTCCAGTAGCAGTTCCCGATCCCGCTCCCTTACACGATCCCGCTCCCGATCCCGAGTTCGTTCAGTAATTCAGGTACCGTTCGATCTCCCAGTCGTGCACCTGCGCGATGTAATCCTGCCACTCGCGCTCCTTCGCGGTGACGAAGTACTGAAAGACATGCTCGCCCAGCGTGTCGCGGACGAAACCGCTTCGCTTCAGCAGAGTGATCGCCTCGCCGAGGTCGCGCGGCAGCTCCTGGATCTTGTAGCGCCGCCGCTCGCGCACACTCAGCTTCCAGATGTTCTTGTCGATCGGCTCCGGCGGCTCCGCCTTCCGCCGCACGCCATCCAGCCCCGCGCCGAGCTGGATGGCCAGCGCGAGATACGGGTTCGCCGATGGGTCCGGCATGCGCAGCTCCAGGCGCGTGCCTTTCCCGCGCCGCGCAGGCACGCGGACCATCGGCGAGCGGTTCTGGTGCGACCACGCCACGTTCACGGGCGCCTCGAACCCGGGCACCAGCCGCTTGTAGCTGTTCACCAACGGATTCGTTACGGCACACATCGCCCGCGCGTGGCGCAGCAGTCCCGCCGCATACGACCGCATCACCTTCGACATCCCCGCTTCGTCCGATTCGTCATAGAACGCATTCGCTCCGTCGCGGAACAATGACTGATGCGTGTGCATGCCCGACCCGTTCTGACCGTAAATGGGCTTCGGCATGAAGGTCGCATGCAGGCCATGCTGGAATGCCACATTGCGCACCACGAACTTGAAGGTTGCCAGATGGTCCGCCGTGGTCAGTGCATCGGCATAGCGGAAATCCACCTCGTGCTGCCCCGGCGCGACCTCGTGATGCGCGGCCTCGACCTCGAATCCCATCAGCTCCAGCACATTCACGATGTCGCGCCGCGCAACCTCGCCCAGGTCCACCGGGCCAAGATCGAAGTAGCCCCCGGCGTCGTGTGTCACTCGCGTCGGCGACCCCTCCGGCGAGCGGTGGAACAGGAAGAACTCCGCCTCCACCCCAGCCATCATCTCGTATCCCAGCTTGCGCGCTGCTTCGATCTGCCGTACCAGCACCCGCCGCGGATCGCCCTCGAACACCTCATCGTCCGCGCGGTGCACATCGCAGATCAGCCGCGCCACCCGGTTCTCGGCGTCGCTCCACGGGAACACCACGAAGCTCGCGAAGTCCGGCTTCAGCACCATGTCAGACTCCTCCACCCGGACGAACCCCTCGATCGACGACCCGTCGAACATGATGTCGCCATCCAGCGCCTTCTCGAACTGGCTCCGCGGCACTTCGACGCTCTTCAGCACACCCATCACGTCAATGAACTGCAGTCGCAGGAACCGCACATTGTACTCCGCCAGCAGGCGCAACAGCTCCGGCCGCTGCAGACGCCCGAACCCGCCGAACCGTCGATCCTCCGCCGGTCGCCGGATCTTGTGCTCCGGCACGGCCGCTGCCGGCCGTCCCGTCATCTCGGCGCCCGGCCTTCTCCCGCGCGTGGGGCTCATCTGTATCTCCGCGAATGGGTCCGACGTCCGTCCCCCGGGTCGACCGGGGCAGGGGATGTTAGGGTCTGGTCGGACATGGTGTCAAGCGGAAAGTGCACAATTGGCACAATTCGGCTGCACGCTCGTTCACGAAATCGGAGGTTTGTGTCCAGGCGTTGAACGGAAAGTTCACAGTAGGCAATATGAGACGTGACGCTGGGGTCTTGCTCATGGCCCGCCGACGCCACTATCTTCCCGCCGTTCCGTGTCGCCTTCCGCGGCGCGGCCGGTCCGCCACGGGGGGCGCTCGGGCGTCCCTGAACCAGAGAGGATGGGTATGGCCAGCACAGGTACGCGCTACGATCCGCTGAACGCCGTGACGGGGTGGACGCCGCGGCCGGCAGGGAACACGCGCGGCATGGACATCGAGCAGATCTTCGGCGAGAGCACGTTCGGTCTGCAGGAGATGAAGTCGCGACTGCCGAAGGCGACATACAAGGCGCTGATGCAGACGATCGACCGTGGTGCCGAGCTGGATGGTGCGGTGGCGGACGCGGTGGCGCTGGCAATGAAGGAATGGGCGATCGAGCGGGGCGCGACGCATTTCACGCACTGGTTCCATCCCCTGACTGGGCAGACGGCCGAGAAGCACGACTCGTTCATCACGCCGAACGTGGGCGGCGGCGCAGTAGCGGAGTTCAGCGGCAAGGACCTGATACAGGGGGAGCCGGACGCATCGTCGTTCCCGTCGGGAGGTCTGCGAGCGACGTTCGAGGCGCGCGGCTACACGGCCTGGGATCCGACATCCCCGGCGTTCCTGGTGGATGGTCCGAGCGGTTGCTACCTGGCCATCCCCACAGCGTTCACGTCATGGGCCGGTGACGCTCTCGACACGAAGATCCCGCTGCTGCGGTCGAACCACGCGCTCGAGGTGCAGGTGCGGCGCGCGCTGAAGCTCTTCGGCGTTGACCCGCAGCACGTCCACACGACGCTCGGTCCGGAGCAGGAGTATTTCCTGGTCGATCAGGAGTTCTATTATCGCCGGCCGGACATGGTGGCGACCGGACGGACGCTGGTGGGAACCAAGCCACCGCGCGGCCAGGAGCTGGAGGACCACTACTTCGGCGCGATTCCGGAGCGGATCCTGTCGTTCATGATGGATGTCGAGCGCGAGTTGTACCGCCTCGGCGTGCCGGTGAAGACACGTCACAACGAGGTCGCGCCCGGACAGTTCGAGGTGGCGCCGATCTACGAGAACGCCAACATAGCGGCCGACCATCAGCAGCTGCTGATGTCGGTCCTGCGGAAGACTGCGCGCAACTACGGGCTGGTCGCGCTGCTGCACGAGAAGCCGTTCGCGGGAGTCAACGGTAGCGGCAAGCATCTGAACTGGTCGTTCAGCACGGAATCGCAGAATCTGCTGGAACCGGGTGACAGCCCGCACGAGAATCGTCAGTTCCTGTTCTTCTGCACGGCGGTTCTGCGCGCTGTCGAGCGGCACCAGGATCTGGTACGGGCGGCTGTCGCGTATGCAGGCAACGATCACCGCCTCGGCGCGAACGAAGCGCCGCCGGCCATCATCTCGGTGTTCCTCGGGGATCAGTTGACGGACGTATTCGATCAGGTCGAGAAGGCCGGCCGGGCGAAGAGCAGCAAGCAGGGCGGTCTGCTCGGTCTCGGGAGCCGCGTACTGCCGAAGCTGCCGAAGCACGCGGGCGACCGTAACCGCACATCGCCGTTCGCGTTCACGGGCAACAAATTCGAGTTCCGTGCGCTCGGAGCGTCACAGTCCATCTCGTTTCCGGCGACTGTTCTGAACGCGATCGTGGCGGAATCGATCGATGAGCTGTGTACGATGATCGAGAAGGAGCTGGCGAAGAAGGGAGATTTCGCCGAAGTCCTGCACCGTATCCTCGCCCGCGAGCTCGCGAAGATCCGTCACATCATCTTCAACGGCGACGGCTACAGCGAGGAGTGGCATGCCGAGGCGGAGAAGCGCGGACTCCTGAACCTGAAGACTTCACTCGATGCGCTGCCGAAGCTCACCGACGCGAAGAACGTGAAGCTGTTCGAGAAGTACGAGATCATGACCGAGCGCGAGGTGGAGTCGCGCGCGGAGATCTTCTTCGATCAGTACTTCAAGACCGTCAACATCGAGGGCGAAATGACCGCCGAAATCGCGCGCACGATCGTGCTGCCTGCGGCCGTGCGCTATCTCGATGATCTGCTGGACGCATTCCACAACTTCCGTGAGATGACGTCCACGAGCAGCAGCGCCCGCGGCCTGCAGAAGCTGATCGATGATCTGAACGAGACGCTCAACGACCTGGTCGAGTCACTCGGCCGCCTGGATGAGCAGAACGCGGAGCTCGGTGGCGACACCGTGCATTCAAAGGCATACCACATGCGCGACAACGTCGTCCCGGCCATGCTCGAGGTGCGCACCGCGTGCGACCGCCTCGAGCGGATGGTGCCCGATGACCTCTGGCCCCTGCCGCGTTACCGCGAAATGCTGTTCATCCGGTAGCGCTGGGAGCTCGACGTGCACGTATCCCGTGGGCGTGCAACGCCTGCGCGTGCGTTTCACGAGTGGGTGTCAGCTGCAGTGTTCGCAGTGACCGACGAGCTCGAGTCTGTAGCTCTCCACCGAGAAGCCACGGATCGGGCCGAGTCCCGCGAGGGCGGCACCATCGAGACGGCCGGGGACATCGATGACGGCGCCGCAATCCAGGCAGCGCGCGTGCGGATGCGGATCCGTACGCGCGTCGTAGCGTGCGGACCCGTCGCCATATGTGAGTTTGACCGCCAAACCGCAGCCGACCAGCGTCTCGAGCGACTTGTACACGGTCGCGAGCGATATGTCGGGGATCTCGGAACGGACGCTCGTGAACACGTCGTCGGCGGTCGGGTGCGCTTCCGTGCCCAGGAGGTAGCGGTATACGGCAGAACGCTGCTCCGTGAAACGCTGGCCGTTGGCCTCGAGCGCTTCGCGCAACATGTGCTCCGCCTCAGCACTGCCTTCCGTGACCGGACTTTTCATCAGCATCGTGGCTCCACTCGCGCTTCGCTCGCCCGCGGACGCGGCCGCACCTAACATTACCGGGCGCCCGAATGGGTGTCAATACTAATTCTCATTGGCTGTTTCACCGCATCCGATTGGCTCCATGGAAGATACAGTGTCCTCGCGCACCATTGTCGCAGCCGTCAACGACCTCATGTTCGGCTCACGCATTCGTGACGCCGCGCTGCGGGCGGGCGTGAGCGCCGTGTTCGTGCGTACGGCCGCCGACCTCCTCGAGCGTGCTGCGACGGCCGACCTCGTGCTGCTGGACCTCGAGGCGCGGTGGCTGGACGCACCGGCGGCGATCAGCGCGCTGAAAGGCGCCACGCAGACTGCGCGGGTGCCCGTCATCGTGTTCGGCGCGCATGTGGACGTGGATGCGCTCAAAGCCGCACGTGACGCTGGCGCCGATCGCGTGCTCGCACGCTCCGCATTCGTGAAGCTGCTGCCTGAGCTGCTGCGTGGGTGACGGTTGACCGCAGGGACGCGCATGCGACGGGCACGTATGAGAAAAGGGCGCCAGGTGACCCCGGCGCCCTTTCCCGCGCTGCATGCCTGACGGGCGAGCCTAGGCCGCGTCGGCCTCTTCCTTCAACTTGCAGTTGATGCAGTAGCGAGCGTGCGGCAGCGCATCGAGCCGGTCGAAATCGATCAGCTCGCCGCAGCTGTGGCACAGACCGAACTTGTCGGGCTCCTTGTACAGTCGCCGCAAGGCGTCCTCCACGCGGTAGAGATAGCGGCCCTCCTTGCTGGCAAACAGCATCATCTTCTCGCGCTCCATGGCGTCCGTGCCCAGATCGGCCATGTGATCGGAATAGGAATACGAATCCGAGTCGTTCTGTTCGGCCGATTCCTTCGCGAGCTCATCGTACTGCCCGAGCGAACGGAGCGCGCGATCGCGCTCACGCAGCAGTCGCTGCTGCAGATGCTCGACCTGCTTCTTCGTCAGCTTCTTGGCCATGTCTGCACCGCCTCCGGATCATCAAGCTGGGATTCGCGGGCCGGAGCCGCGCGTTATTGTCTATGGGAAGCACCTTCGCGAGACAATCCAGAAAGATAACGAAGGTGCGCCATCGGCTCAACCCTTCGGGTCACGGCGCGGGGCGCGGTAGCGCTCGCGGGGGTGGCGGGACTGTCGCGCGGCGGCGTCCGTTCCGTACCTTGCGGGTGTGTGCGGCCGGCGTCGCGCTGTACCGTCGACAGGAGGATGATACGAATGGCGAATCGTGAGCAGTCGCTGGAAGCCCTGCTGAAGGAAGACCGTCGTTTCCCGCCGCCGGCGGCATTCGGTGAGCGAGCCAATGCGAGTGATCCGGGACTGTACGAGCGGGCGGCGCAGGACCCGGAGGCGTTCTGGGCTGAATGGGCGCGCAAGCTCGAGTGGTTCGAGCCGTGGCGGGAGGTGCTGGAGTGGAAGGCACCGCACGCGAAGTGGTTTGTGGGTGGCAAGCTGAACGCCTCGTACAACTGCCTGGACCGGCACCTCGGCGGCTGGCGGCGTAACAAGGCCGCACTGATCTGGGAGGGTGAGCCCGGCGATACGCGCACGTACACGTACTGGGATCTGCATCGTGAGGTGTCGAAGTTCGCGAACGTGCTGAAGTCGCTCGATGTGAAGAAGGGCGATCGTGTGGCGATCTATCTGCCGATGATTCCGGAGGCTGCGATCGCGATGCTCGCGTGCGCACGCATCGGTGCGCCTCACTCGGTGGTCTTCGGCGGCTTCTCGTCCGACAGTCTGCGCGACCGCATCAACGATGCGGATGCAAAAGTGCTGATCACGGCAGATGGCGGCTACCGCCGCGGCCGCGTGGTGCCGCTCAAGGAGGCGGCCGACAAGGCCATGGAAGAGACGCCCGGCATCGAGCATGTCGTCGTCGTCCGTCGCGGTGCGGGTCTGCACGTTCCCGTGCACATGAAGGATGGCCGCGACCACTGGTACGAGGACCTGATGGAGGGCACTTCGGCGGACTGCGATGCGGAGCCGCTGGATGCGGAGGACCTGCTTTTCATCCTCTACACGTCGGGCACCACCGGTAAACCGAAGGGGGTCGTGCACACGACCGGCGGATACATGACGCACGTGACCGCGACGACCAATCTGGTGTTCGACATCAAGGAGGACGACGTGTACTGGTGCACGGCCGATGTCGGCTGGGTGACCGGACACAGCTACATCGTCTACGGCCCCCTCGCCAACGGCGCGACGACGCTGATGTACGAAGGCGCGCCCGACTGGCCAGACCGCGGACGCTTCTGGCAGCTCGTACAGAAGTACGGCGTGACGATCCTGTACACTGCGCCCACCGCCATCCGCGCCTTCATGCGCTGGGGCACGGACTGGCCGGCGAAGTATGATCTGTCGACGCTGCGTCTGCTCGGCTCCGTGGGTGAGCCGATCAATCCGGAGGCGTGGATGTGGTATCACGAACACATCGGCGGAAAGCGCTGTCCGATCGTGGACACGTGGTGGCAGACGGAGACCGGCGGCATCATGATCACACCGCTGCCCGGTATAACCGAGACGACACCCGGCAGTGCCACGGTCGCGTTCCCAGGCATCACCGCGGAGGTGCTAACCGCAGAGGGCGACACCGCGGGTGCCGGCTATCTGGCCATCACGAAGCCGTGGCCCGGGATGTTGCGCACGATCTGGGGCGACGACGAGCGCTTCCGCGAGAACTACTGGGCCCGCTGGGATGGCATCTATTTCCCGGGCGATGGCGCGAAGCGCGATGAGAACGGGAACTTCTGGATCCTCGGCCGCGTCGATGACGTGCTGAACGTCGCGGGTCACCGCATCGGTACCATGGAAGTGGAGAGCGCGCTCGTCGATCACCCGTCTGTCGCGGAAGCTGCAGTGGTCGGACGTGCGGACGAGATGAAGGGTCAGGCGATCGCCGCGTTCGTCACGGTCAAGGAGGGCATCACCGCGAACGACCGGCTGCGCCAGGAGCTCCGCGCGCATGTCGCCGACAAGATCGGCGCCATCGCACGACCCGACGACATCCTGTTCTCCGCCGACCTACCGAAGACACGATCCGGCAAGATCATGCGTCGTCTGCTGCGCGACATCGCGGAGGGCAGAGCACTCGGTGACACCACCACACTCGCGGATCCCGCCGTCGTGGCGAAGCTCAAGACCGAGTATGAGGACAAGGAGGGGTAGGGAAGAGAGCCGGCTGCGGTGCGTTTGATCGGCTTCGCGGCGCAGCCGGGTTCCTTTATTTAACCACAGAGCACGCAGAGCACCCAGAGACGGACTATCGGAGTTCGAGTCGTGCGGGATCCGGCTGCGCGGCAACGCCAGTAATCTGTTTGTAACAAGGATACGAAAAGACTGCCGCGCCGGAGCGGTGCGGGAACGCACCGATCGATCTCCGACAGTCCGTCTCTGGGTGCTCTGAGTGCTCTGTGGTGAAAATATCCCGTGCCCCTGCCTCCGACCTCTCACTCCCCGAGCGGATCAACCGACGGCGGAAACTTCGGTCTCTCCTCCGGCACGGGCTTCCGGAGTTTGGGCTGGGCTGGAATCCCGAGCGCGACGTCGCCGGAGGCAATGTCCTTCGTCGCTACGGCCAGAGCGCCGAGCATCGAATCGTCGGCCATCGTCACGCCCGCGAGCACGGTGGCGTGATAGGTGATGCGCACGCCATTGCCCAGCACCACCGCCGGAGTATCGACGTCGCGGCCATCGTGGAGCGCGTGGGTGTGGCTGTAGATATTGGCGAAATCCGCGATCGAGACGCGATCGCCGATGCGGATGCCGCCGCGATCATCCAGCAGCACGTGGCGGTGCACGACGACGTCGTCGCCCACCTCGAGGTTGTACCCGAACGACAGTTTCACGAAATGGAACGCCTTGAAGTTGGCGCCGCAGCGGCGGAAGATGTGCTGAGCCAGCAGGCGCCGGAACCTCACGCCCAGCAGGACGTTCTCGCCCAGAGGACTCTTGTCGAACATCTCCCACAGCCAGATCAGCGGCTTGACACGCGCATAACGCTTGACGTCGATCTCGGCGTAGTACTCAGGCTCGAGCGTGATATTGCGGGGGTCCATCTGCAGCAGCGCGATCCGGGCGGCTGCGGGAAGCTGCCCGGGGTCCGTTCCGGCGTACTGGGGGTAGTAGATCTCCGTCAGGATCGTGCGGCACAGCTCGGCACGGTCGCAGTCCGGCGCTGCCAGCCGGCTGGCGATGTCGTCGAGCCAGGCGTCGTAGGCGTCCCCGGCGTGACCGGGTATCTCCACATTGCGCAGCGGCAGAAAGGCCATTACTGCAATATCTCCGGGGATATGTGTTTTGGCTGGCGCCAAGCTAGGAGCCCGCGGGGCGGCGAGCAAGAAACCGCGCCCGGCCCGCCGCAACCCACGGCGGTGCAGCGGCGTAAGGACGTGCGCAGCGGCGAGATCCAGACTATTGTAGATCCGGCGAGGAGAGCGGATGCACGACATACTGAAAGAGCGCGTGTGGCGGCGTATCCAGGCGCTGCCCCAGGAGCAGGTCTACCAGGTGCTCGATTACATCGAGTTCCTGGAGGCCAAGTACGCCAGGGAAAAGGCCCATGAGCCGGACGTGCTCCAGAAGTTTGCGGAGCGGGTCGAGGACAGCCTGCGCATGCGGTCCGTCGCCCCGAAGGTCATCAGCGGCACGGTCGGCCTGCTCGGTTCGGCACGCCGTGTCATGAGAACGGTGTCCGACGCCGGCCGCGATATTCTGGGGACGCCCCCGACGCCGGGATCGCGTCCGCCGTCCACGGCCACGTCATCTTCGACGGGTCCGGGCCGGCAGACGCCGGCGCCGCCGCCCCGGCCTGAGGGGACGCCGCCCGTTTCCGGCGACGGAGCGCCGCCCGGATATCCGAATCAGGAGAGTCACGGTACGACATGACGATGAAGAAGCGCATCACGTTCGGCCGGCGCCGCAAGCGCACGAGTGCGGCACGCAAACTCCTGCGCGAGCTGCCGAATTTTTTCAAGCTCGTATTCCGGCTGCTGCGCGACCCGCGCGTCCCGGCCGTGAACAAGGCACTCTTCGGCGCCGTCGCCGTCTACATGCTCACGCCCGTCGATCTGATACCGGACTTCCTGGGCGTGCTGGGCTGGGTGGACGATCTGTACCTGCTCGGCCTCGCGCTTGGCCGGCTCATGTCGTCAGCCGGGCCGAACGCCCTCCTGAGGCACTGGGACGGCAATCCGGCCGCACTGGGCTACCTGGTGGAAGGGGTGGACGAGATGGGCGGAATGCTGCCGCAGAAGGTTCAGCAGGCGCTCAAGGGCCTGGCCCGCAACCCGGCGAAGCTCGGCCGCAAGCGCCGGCGCGCGCCCGTGAAGCGGATCCGCATCGACGATGAATCGCGAATCCACGTCGAGGAATGAGCCGCGCTTGACACACCGGCTCGCCGGCCGGTACCTTCTCTCATGGAAAGACAGACGCGAGAAATCGCTCGCAACACTTCGCCCGCCGGTCCGGGCATGCGCACGCATGCCGATGGACCGGCGGGCGATTCGCATCCAGGTACAGGCATCGTGACATGAGCGCTACCGAACGATTCGCGGCGGAACGCCGCATTGCACGCGGGCCGGATGTCAACGGCATCCCCGACAACATGGCGGACCGGTTCCTCGGCGAGGGACTGACGTTCGATGACGTACTGCTCGTGCCCGCCTATTCGGAGATTCACCCCCGCGACACGGATGTCGCCACGCAGCTGACGAAAAAGATCCGGCTGGCTATGCCGCTGATCTCCGCCGCCATGGATACGGTCACGGAATCGCGCATGGCGATGGCGATGGCGCGCGAGGGCGGCCTCGGCATCGTGCACAAGAACATGCCGATCGACCGGCAGGCCGCGGAGATCGACCGCGTCAAGCGCTCCGAGAGCGGCATGATCCTGAACCCGATCACGCTCAAGCCCGGTGGCACACTCCGCGACGCGCTCAAGCTGATGCAGGAATTCTCGATCAGCGGCGTGCCCATTGTCGACGAGAACGGTATGCTGCGCGGTATCATCACGAACCGTGACCTGCAGTTCGAGCAGGAGCTCGGCAAGCCGATCTCGGAAGTAATGACGAAGGACCGCCTCATCACGGTGCCGGTCGGCACATCGCTGGAGGATGCCGAACAGATCCTGCATCGCGAGAGAATCGAGAAGCTCCCCGTCGTCGACAAGGACGGCCGGCTGCGCGGTCTGATCACCGTCAAGGACATCTTCAAGCGGCGTCAGTTCCCCAACGCGGCGAAGGACGAGCACGGCCGCCTGCGCGTGGGCGGTGCGATCGGCACCGGCAGACGCGATCTCGACCGTGCTCAGGCGCTGCTCGACGCCGGCGCGGATGTCATCGTCATCGATACGGCGCACGGTCATTCCGTGGGCGTGCTGGACGCGCTCGAGCGCACGCGTCAGCGCTTCCCGGACGCCCAGATCATTGCGGGCAACATCGCGACCGCCGCCGGTGCGCAGGCACTTCTGGAGCGGGGCGCCGACGCGATCAAGGTCGGCATTGGCCCCGGCAGCATCTGCACGACGCGTGTCGTCACCGGCGTCGGTGTGCCTCAGCTCACGGCCATCATGGAAGCCGTTCGCGGCGTCGATGACAGTGTGCCGATCATCGCGGACGGCGGCATCCGCTTCTCGGGCGACATCGTCAAAGCCCTCTCCGCCGGCGCCGCTGCCGTCATGATGGGCTCGCTCCTGGCCGGTACCGAGGAGAGCCCCGGCGAGAGCTTCCTCCTGGAGGGACGCAGGTTCAAGACAGTCCGCGGCATGGGCTCCCTGTCCGCCATGGAGCAGGGCTCGGCCGATCGCTACTTCCAGGAGGACAATCAGCGAAAGTTCGTGCCGGAGGGGATCGAGGGTCGTGTACCCTACAAGGGACCCGCCACCGACGTGCTCTACCAGCTGGTCGGCGGTATCCGCAGCGGAATGGGATACTGCGGCGTCCCCGATCTGCAGGCCATGCGGACTCAGGTCCGCTTCACACGTATCACATCCGGTGGCCTGCGCGAATCTCACCCCCATGACGTTACGATCACGCGCGAGGCGCCAAACTACCATCTCTGATCGCAGCGGGATCGGGAACGTGCTCGTGTCAGTTTTCGTGTAGTATCTGCGTCGGCGGCGGCCCGACGCAGAACGGCCCGGCGGCGGCCCCCGGGTTCCGCTTCCCGCGTGTTCGCATTTCTTCTTCGTCTGCTGCACTGCTGCACTGCTGCACTGCTGCACTGCCGCTCCTGCCGCACCTCCGCGCGTCCTCCGCGATCCTGATTCGGCATCAGTCGGAGGCACGCGCCTTGCGCCTCGATCATTCCGTGTAACGTCCACCCAGGCATGCGGCTATGATCACCACGAATGACATCCAGCGGCTGATTCAACATGATGCGAACGGCCGGCCGATCCTCTCGCTGTTCCTCGACATGTCCGTCAACTCGGACAACAAGCGCACTCACCAGATATTCCTGAACAAGGAGCGGGCGCGGTTCGCCGAGCTCGACAGCGATCGCGACAACCATCATCGTGAGCCGCTGGGCGCCGTGTTCGCCCGGGTCGAGCGCTGGGTCGATGAGTCCTACGACCCGCTCAACAAGGGTGTGGCGATCTATGCGGAGATCGGCGGTGAGTGGTTCGAGGCGCTGCAGTTTCCGAAGCCGGCGCGCAACCGGCTCGAGATTCACGACTATCCGGTGATCGGGCCGCTGTCGGAAGTGGTGAGCGCGCATCCGCAGTGCGGCGTCATGCTGGTGGATCGCGAGCACCTCCGGCTCATGTCCGTCCACATGGGTGTGGTGGGTGCGGATTACCGGCTCGAGCCCGATGCCATCGATACGCCTCACGATGTGCAGGCGGGTGGCTATTCGCACAAGGATTATCAGAAGCGGAAAGCGGAGGAAGCACGGCACTTCGTGAAGGACTTCGTGGACGAGATCAACCAGTTCGAGCAGAAGGTGCGTCCCGACGCATGGCTGCTGTTCGGCACTACGGAGAACACGCAGCATTTCAGGGAGGCGCTTCCGAAGCAGATCACCGACCGGATCCTGCACACCGCGCATGCGCCGCTCGGCGTTCCCGCCGCGGAGATCGTGCGGCTCGTGGAGACGGTGCTCGAGGATCTGGCCGAGCGCAGCGAGGCTGCTGCCCTGGACCTCATCCAGGATCGCGTGCGGCAGTCCCATTTCGCCACATCCGGCCTGCACGATACCCTGGTGCAGCTCCAGGAGGGCAAGGTGGAGCGGCTCGTGGTTGCCCGCGACCTGGAAAAGCATGGAGTGCAGTGCACGCAATGCGGCTTCTATCTCGTCCAGCGCGATGGCGCGTGCCCATATTGCGGCGGCGCGCTCCGCGACGGCGTGGACCTCGTGGAGTCCATGATCCGCATGGCGGCCAATCAGGAAGTGGGTGTGGACTTTGTCGCGGGCGACACCATGCGCGACCTCAAGGGTGTGGCCGCGCTGCTGAAATTCTGAGGGCCGATCCGGGCGGGGCGCCGGGCTTCCCGCCCGCGCGCCGCGTTTTATTCTTGACACATGCGCCGCTCCACCGGAACTTCCAGTGATCGGCGCAGCGCGCCACCGTCTCACCCCTCATGGAAGCATCTGTGACGAAGCCCTCCGATACCGCGAGCATTCGCGAGCGTCTCACCGCGATAGATGGCGTGGAGCACGTATTTCTCGATACCGAGTCCGCGGCAGCCTGCCTGGTGCTGCGCGCCGACATCGATCCCGCCGAGGTGCAGCAGGAAGCGGCGGCCATAACCGGCGAGGCGTTTACAGTCTCCGCTGCCTATCGCCCCGAACGCCGTGACCGCCAGCGCGTCCGTTTCATGGAGCTGAAGCGGAACGTGCAGCAGGACCAGCTGATCGCGTATACCGTCCGGCTCGAATGGGCCGGCAGCGAGTACACTGGCACGGCGGCGGGCGAGAAGGGCGACGCCGTGGAGCTTCGCACGATCTCATCCGCCTCCCTCGCTGCGATCGCTGCGCTCGTGCCGCATGACGTCAAGGTCCGGCTCGCCGGCGTCAAGATGATGCGGGCGTTCGACGCGGAGATGGTCGTCGTCTCGCTCTACCGTCCGGACGATGAGCCCCACAATCTGGTCGGAGCCGTCGTCGCCGGTGATGACCCGCGTCGCGCCGCCGCCACGGCCGTCCTGGCCGCGCTCAACCGCCTCCTCGGCAACTATCTCGCGCTGCCCTAGGCGCGGAGAGAAAATAGCCCCCGCCGGCTTGCCAACCGCGCCCTCCGGCCGGAGACGCGGGGCGCGCCCTACCGGGCCATGCAGACACCTCACGGGCCAAAAGTCGTGCTCCCACGTCATTTCCGCCGGCCTCGGAACCATCCCCAAAGGCTTGCCGTATAACGACTTCGAGGGTTGAGTAGCCCTTCGACTGGCGTTAGCTTCAGTGTGTGGCCCGGACGTGGCAGCACCACTGCTGCGCTCCCATGGCCGGTCATTCAACCTGCCGGCGTCTCCCCGTGCGCCGCGCAGACGCGTAGCCTGACAGAGAGGAGCCCGATGACCGAGCGACGCTTCAGGAAGAGCATGCTGTTGGGTGCCGCCCTGCTGGGCGTGTCACTGTCGGCCTGGACGGTCGGCCGCGTCACGCCGCCCGTGGAGCCGGCGCCGATGGAGCGTATCATCAGCGAGACGGCCGCTGCCGAGGACATGGCGAGCGCCGAAGGCGTCGTCTGGGACCTGCCCGTGACGCGAAACGAGAGTGTGGACTGGTGGATCGACTTTCTCGGCGGACGTAATGCCGAGAAGACGGAGCTGTGGCTGGAGCGGACCGGGAAGTACGGCCCGATGATCCAGGCGGAGTTGCGTCGGCGCGGGATGCCGGAGGATCTGCTGTACCTGGCGCTCATCGAGAGCGGCCTGTCGCCGAAGGCGTACTCGCGCGCGGCGGCGTCCGGGATGTGGCAGTTCATAGCGGAAACAGGCCAGCGGTACGGCCTCGAGGTTTCCAGCGATGTCGATGAGCGACGTGATCCGATCAAGTCGACGTCGGCAGCGCTGGACTACCTCCAGGACCTCTACGGTCGCTTCGGCAGCTGGTACCTGGCGGCGGCAGCGTACAACACGGGCGAGAACCGGGTCGAACGGATTCTGCGGGAACGTGCGGGTGGAGCGAAGGGAGCGGACTCGCTGTTCTGGACCATCGCACCGTATCTGCCGCGCGAGACGCGCGACTACGTGCCGCTGATGCTGGCCGCCGCCCACATCGGGAAGGAGCCGGCGAAGTACGGCTTCTCCGATCTGGAGTACCAGGACGAGATGGAGTTCGATGTGGTGTGGGTGCCCGGCTCGGCGGACCTGTCGATGATCGCGCAAGCGAGCGGCGTCGACGTCGAGGCGGTGAAGGAGTTGAACACGCACCTCACGAACGGTCGCACCCCTGCGAACCGCGGCTGGTCCGTCCGGATCCCGGCAGGAACGCGAGTCGCCTTCGAGAATGCGTTCCCGGCGCTCTACCGCACCGAGCGGCTTGCAGCCGCGCGACCCGCCGCACCCGCGGCCGCGTCTGCGGGAACGCATCGCGTGGCGCGCGGCGAGACGCTGTCTCACATCGCGAAGCGTTACGGCATGAGCGTCAGCGCGCTGCGCAGCGCTAACCGCAGCATCGACCCCCGCCGCTTGCGCGTGGGCCAGGTGGTGCGAGTGCCCGGTGCTGCCGCCGTCGCGAGTGCGAGCAGTTCCGCCAATCGCTATCACCGCGTCGCACGTGGCGAGAACCTGACGGTGATCGCGAAGCGCTACGGCGTTTCCGTGCGGCAGATCCGGAGCTGGAACAGCATCAGCGGCAGTCGCATTCTGCCCGGTCAGCGTCTGCGCGTCAGCGCCTGATCGCAATCGCGCGACGCACGAGCTGAGCGCATCACGCAGCGCTGTGCCTTCGCACGCGCCACGACACTGAGCCGCGCCACCCGACCTGAACGGTGGCGCGGCTCATGCATTGTCTCGACCTCACAACCGCAGAGGAGTTGGCGATGCACTGGATCAAGGTAACCAGTCCCGAATACGAGCAGTCGAAGCGATACAGCGGCCAGGTCGGAGAGGTTGTGGGGCGGTGGGGACCGGAGAACAGCTCGGACTCGCGCGAGGGCTACCTCGTGGAGTTCGCGGACGGTGAGATCGTCGGCGTCACGGACCGGGAGGTCGAAGAGGTCGAGGATCCCGCTATTCCGGTGAAAGCCAGACAGACCAAAGGCGGCGGCTGCAGCTGACCTCCCGGACCCGGCTTCACTTTGCGGTTATGACCGGTTTACCATGGGATTATCCACCGCCGATTCGCGCGGCCGCTACTCCAGCATGCTGCGTAACGGGTCAGGCGCATGGCTGGATGGTGCGTAACCGCAAAGTGAAGCCAGGTCCGGTGAAACAAATAAAGGGGCGGTCCATGCATGGACCGCCCCTTTATTTGTTTCACGCCGCTTCAGTCGCCGCGCAGACGCAGCGCCTTCAGCGTCGAGCCTGGAAGCCCGCTGCGTACGTTGAAGGAGTACCCGTTCGACGGGTCACCGCCTGCGCGCAGGATCTCGTCCACACGGCCCGGCCCCCGGTTGTATGCGAGCAGTGCGAGATGCAGGTCGCCTTCGTACTGCTCGATCATCATGCGCAGGTAGCGGAAGCCGAGTCGCAGGTTCGTATCGCGCTCGAATAGATCCTCGCGGCCGAGTCCCGGCTGCAGCCAGAACGCGGTGCTCGGCATCACCTGCGTGTATCCCACCGCGCCCGCGGAGGAGACTGCCCGCCGCGTGAAACCGCTCTCGACGCGGATCAGTGAGAATGCCAGCACCGGGTCCACTCCTTCGGACAGCGCGATGTCGTACACGGCGGCAGCGAGGTCCGCAGGGATGCGATGTCTTGCCGACTGCGAGACGATGTTGCTGAGTCGGCTCAGCTCCAGACGTGCCAGCTCGAGTTCACCCTGGCGGGCACTGAGCTCGCTCTGCGTCCGCCGCAGCTCCGCCTCCAGCAAGTCGATCGCAGCGCCGGGCTGCGGTCCCCGTGCGGCGGCGGCGACAAGCAGGAACATCACTGCGGCGAGGGCAATGGAAACGACGACGCTGCGCGACTCGCGCCACCACGCCGCGACGCGACCCGTACGGGGCCGTGCCTCATGTTCCAGCGTCTTCCCGGTCGGAACGTCGGTGGGCGGCGGCGAGATGTGCCGCTGCATGTCGCCCACTCTGCGTTCCGGTCGCGATTCACTCACTCGACGACCTCCCGTCATCGACACCCCCGACCCGCCACGAGCCGCTGCGTCCGCCCTCCTTCGAGAGGACGTGCACACGCTCGATCACCATCTCGCGATCCACGGCCTTCAACATATCGTACGCGGTGAGCAGTGCGACGCTGACAGCAGTCAGCGCTTCCATCTCCACCCCGGTGCGTCCGCGCAGACGCACCGTCGCGCGGGCACGCACCCCCGGGATATCCGGGTCCGTCTCCAGCTCCACGTCCACCTGCGTGAGCGCGAGCGGATGACAGAGCGGAATCAGATCAGCCGTCCGCTTGGCCGCCTGGATGCCCGCAATCTGTGCGACAGCGAGCGGATCACCCTTGGGCGTGCGACCTTCTACGAGTGACTCGAGCGTCGCCGGCTGCATCCGCAGCACACCTTCAGCCACGGCCGTCCGCTCCGTCTCGGCCTTTGCGCCGACGTCGACCATCCGCACCCGGCCGTCGTCCGCCAGGTGTGTCAGCTGCGGCTCCGTGTCACTGCTCATTCAGCCCAATGTAGCGATGCAGCGACTGCGTCGTGAAGAGTCTTGGGCTGGACGGCCGCGCGGGGCCCCTCTCCGGGCACCGTGCCGAAGCCGCCAAGCTGTTGCTGGACCTGCACCTCCACTGCATCAGGCGCGCAGTGTCAGCCGGCGGTGCAGTTTCCGAAGCAAACCCGCCAGCGCGAGCTGAGGGTTGATGTTGAGCTGCGTCAGCTGGAGGGTGGCTTCCACGTCGCGAAGGGCGGCGGGCACGCCCGCGGCAGCGCCGGGGTGCTTCGCCGCCATGGACCGGAGCCAGTCGGTGGCGTCGACATTGATGAGAACCTGGTCGGCGCCGGCATCGGCGACGGCCAGGTCACGGAGCCAGAGGGTGAGGTGCTCGAGCGTGTCGCTGAAGGTACCGCGGGCGCCAGCCGGACTCTCTGCGAGCGCGGCAGCCATGCGCGGGGCCGCCGTCCCGGCGAGGGATGCTTGGAGGAGCGCGCGTGCGGCCGCGCGGATCTCCTCGAGGGGCCCGGCATCCTTCTTGTTTGGCAGGAATCCGACAGCGCGGCCGATTGAGCCCTGCGCGAGTCGAGCCGCGCGCTGTGCGTCCAGCGGTGCTGCGTCTGCGAACTTCTGAAGGAACCGCTCGACCGTCGCTGCAGGCAGTGGCCGGACGCGGACGGGAAGCAGCCGTGACCGGATGGTCGGCAGCAGCACGGCCGGATCTGCAGCCGTCAGGATGATCGTGGTGTCGGCCGGCGGCTCCTCGAGCAGTTTCAGGAGTGCGTTCGCGGCCTCGGGACTGGCCTCCTGCGGCACGAGCGCCTCCGCGTCGCCGACCACGAACACCTTGCGGCGGCCCATGGCGGGCCGGCTGCCAGCGCTGCGCAGCATGACGTGAACGTGCGCGAGGTAGATACCCGCCATTCCGTCCGCCGTGGTAGCGCGCAGCGGTTCCGATCGACGCGCAGCCAGCTCCGCCGCACGCGCCTCTTCCAGGGCATCGCTCAGCCGGTCGCCCGCGCCCTTCGGGCGGGGCAGCGGGAAGAACCAGTGCAGGTCGGGATGCTCCAGCCGCACTGCCATCCGGCATGACTGACACTCGCCGCACGGAGCCTGCGCTGCGGGACGGCTGCACAGGAGCAGCTGGCCCAGCCACAGCGCCAGGCGCTGCTTGCCGACGCCGGGCGGACCGTGGAAGAGCAGGGAGTCGGGCAGACGCCCTTCCGCCACCGAGGAGGCGAGCGACGCCTGCACGGCCTCGTGCCCCTCGACCGGCAGCAGCGTCATGGAATGTTGGTGCCGGCGCGGGCGCGGAGCCACGCCAGGGGATCGACGGGCTCGATGGCCCCATCAATCGGGACACGTACCTGAAATTCGATGTGCGCACCTTCCGCCGTGCGCTCGCCGCCGACCGTTCCGATGCCCTGACCGGCCCGGATCACCTGATTGACCTCGACCTCGATAGTCTGGAGGTAGAGGTACAGCGTGCGGTAGCCGCCGCCATGGCTGATGATGACGGTCGGTCCATAACCGGGGAACGGACCGGCAAACTCGACCACGCCGCTCTCCACGGCCGCCACGGCGGTGCCGGCGGGCGCCGCGATCCCGATCCCCTGATGCTTGAGCACGACGCCGTTCGGCCTCCGGTCGGGGCCAAAGCGATACAGCACGTTCCCGTTTACCGGCCAGCTCAGCGTGCCGAGATCACGCGTCGAGATGGAGCCAGGCAGGTTCGGTGTGACGCTGCTGGCCTCCGCTTCCCGGCGCCGCCGTTCGAGATCCGCGATCGCGCCGGCCAGCCGCTGCTGCTCCCGTTCGAGCTCGTCGAGGCGCGATGCCGTCCTCGTCTCCTGCTGCCGGAACTGCTGCAGAGTCGCCTGACGCTGGCGCTCCGCGCGTTCCAGCTGCGCGACCTCCGCCGACTTTTCCTGGCGCAGCGCCTCCAGTCGCTGGAGCGATTCGCGCATCTCCAGCTCCTGGCTCGCCAGCTGCTGCTCGAGACGCGTGAACTCCTGCACGACCATCCGGTCGTAGATGGCCATCAGGTTCAGGTACTTGTAGCGATTCAACAGATCACTGAAGCTCTGCGCCGCGAGAATTACCTGAACCGAATGCATACGCCCGCGTTTGTAGATCGAGCGGAGACGCGCGTGCAGGTCATTCGTACGCTGCGCGAGCCGGCTGCGCGTCGCATTGTGTTCGCGCGTGGCCCGCTCCACGCTCTCCGTCAACAGCTCAGCCTGAAAATCGAGCTCCATGAGGGCACTTCGCGATGCTTCCTGCTGGCGCTCGATGTTCACCAGCTCCCGCGAAGCGTCACGTACACGGTTCTGCAGCGTTTCCATCTCGCGCTGCAGTCGCTGCCGCTCTGCCTGTATGGAATCCAGCTTGAGCTGGCTCTCGCGCAGGTCGCGCTGGATGTCGTTCTGCTGGGCGGCACTGCCGGACGGAAGTGCGAGCGACAGCACACCCGCGGCCAGGAGCACGGATGCCCGACGCACGACACCCGATATGCTCATACGATCTCGCCGAGGTGCCGGCGCACGGCGATCATGCTGGCGAACAGGCCGACCACGGTACCGGCGGCCACACCCAGAACCAGCCACGCGCCGGGGATCCATGTCAGCTGTACGACGGAGTTCGACAGCAGGCGGAACACACCCCAGGTAGCCAGCACGGCCAGCACGGCGCCGATGAGTCCCGTGATCATGCCTTCGATGACGAACGGCCGGCGAATGAACGCATCGGTCGCACCGACGAGGCGCATGATGATGATCTCGTCACGACGTGCGAACACGGCCATGCGGATGGCCGCGCCGATGATGAGTGCAGCAACGGCCGCGAAGCCGAGTCCGAGCGTGAGCATGGCGAGGCCGGCCACTCGGCGCAGCACGTAAACCTTGTCTACCCAGTCCTCACCGAACTGCACTTCCTCCACGATCGGCATGTCGCGTATACGGCTTGCGACCGACCGGATGACCGACTCGTCCGCCTCGCCCTGAATCAGCGAAACCTCGAGCGACGCGGGCAGCGGATTGCTCTCCAGCGAGCCGAAAATATTGCTCAGCTCGTCCAGCTCGCGCCGCGCGACGGCGAGCGCTTCCTCGCGCGAGATGAACCGCACCGCGCTCACCTCACGGAACCGTTCGATGTCCTGTTGTGCCGCCTGAATGGATGCGGGCGCAGCGTCATCCCGCAGGTATGCGACCACTTCGACACGCGACTCGACATCCTGGATAGCCTGTCGGACATTGTGTGCCGCGAGACCAAACAGGCCGATGACGAAAAGCGACAGCGCGATCATGGCCGCTGAAAGACCGGTCAGGACCGGGGCGCGGCGAAACGCCGTCGCGGCCTCACGAAGTGCGTACATCTGCTCCGTGCTCCCGCGCCGAATCATGAATGATCTCTCCGTGCGCCAGCTCGACGAGCCTGATCGACGGGTTGCGGCGCACCAGATCGAGATTGTGTGTCGCGAACAGGATGGCGGTGCCGGCGGCGTTGATCGAGCGGAACATGTCGAAGATGCCGTCGGTCGCGCGCTCATCCAGGTTGCCCGTCGGCTCGTCGGCCAGCAGCACGAGTGGATCATGCGCGAGTGCGCGGGCGATCACGACCCGCTGCTGCTCGCCGCCGGACAGCTCCATGGGGAGCTTCTCGGCTTTCGCGGCGAGGCCGACGTGAGCGAGCAGCCGCCCCACCTTCGAGCGGATAACGGTCGGGCGCGCACCGGTAACCTCGAGGGCGAACGCGACGTTCTCCGCGGCCGTGCGATCCTGCAGCAGGCGGAAGTCCTGGAAGACGTAGCCGATCTTGCGACGCAGCATCGCGATATCGCGGCTGCGGATGCTGGTGGACGAGTAGCCGCTCACGCGGACCTCACCCGCCGTGGGCCGCTCCACCATGTGAATCAGCTTCAGGATCGTGGACTTGCCCGCGCCGCTGTGGCCCGTCAGGAAGCAGAACTCCCCCTTGCGCAGCTCGAACGTCACACCGTTCAATGCGCCGGCGTTGCGCGGATAGTCCTTCGTGACGTTGTCCAGTCGGATCATGTGTGCAACTGCGGCTGCGCGGCGCGCACGTCGGCGAGGTGTGTCGCCAGGTGCAGGGCCTCGAGCATGGACGAGGGATCGGCAGTGCCGCGACCGGCCAGGTCCAGCGCGGTGCCGTGGTCGGGTGATGTACGGGGGAATGGCAGCCCGAGCGTGACGTTCACGCCGCTGCCGAACGCGGCCGTCTTGAACGCCGCCATTCCCACGTCGTGATAGGGCGCGATCACGGCGTCGAACTCACCGCGCGCGGCACGCAGGAATACGGTGTCCGCCGGTACAGGTCCGGATATGCGCAGTCCATCGGCGCGCAGGGCGGCGATCGCCGGGGCATAAATGCGCTCCTCTTCGTCGCCGAAGAGTCCTCCATCGGAAGCGTGCGGATTGAACGCACACAGCGCGATATGTGGAGATGTGATATGCCAGCCGTCGCGCAGGGAGCGAGCGGTGATGCGCGTCTGCGTCATCAGCAGGTCGGCAGTGAATGCGAGAGGCACCTGCGCCAGTGCAATGTGAGTCGTCGCCAGCACGACGCGCAGAGGACCGCCCAGTGCGGTGGTCTCCGCGGCCATCATCATCACAACATCGGCGATGCCGCACCGCGAAGCAAGCATCTCGGTGTGACCGGGAAAGTCGTAGCCGCCGGCGTGGAGGGCCGCCTTGTCGATGGGTGCCGTAACGATGGCGTCGACCGCGCCTTCGAGGGCGAGGTCCACGGCGCGGTCAATGGCGAGACCGGCCAGGCGGCCGGCGGCCGCAACTTCCTCCGGCCCGGTGGTGGCCACGTGTTGCGCACCGGCTGCCGCAACGTCCTGGGTGCCGGCGGCGGCGACGTCCTGCGGACCGGCGGTTGAGCGCCACGCGCCGACGTCGATGAAGGCGTCGGCGGCCGCCTCCGCGCCCGTCCCGCGGGGACCGATGAATGTCAGGTGATGGGGTTGTGTGTCGCGGTACTGCCGCGCCGCCGTGGCGGCTACTTCCGGGCCGATCCCGCGCGGATCACCCAGCGTGACGGCGATCCGCAGTGTGCGGTCCCGAGCTGCGCCGCTCACGGATCGGCCTGATCCCTAGGAACTGCGGATGTCGACGTATGTCGATCGTCGCAATTCCTCGACGATCTCATCGAGCAGTTTCTGCTGCGCGACACGGTCACGCAGCCAGCTCATCTGGGGATCGTCGACGCGCCATTCCCGTTCTTCCTCGCGCTCGAGCACACGCAGGATGTAGAACTCCGAAGCCAGATCCTGGCCGCCGACGGGTATCGGGCCGATGATGTCACCTGGCGCGGCGTCCGCCAGGTCGATCTGGAAAACGCGCTGGAGCGTGTCGATGGGCGCCGGCCCTCCGCGCAGCGGCGTTTCGTCATCTCCGTACTGTTCCGCGAGCGTCGCCATGTCCGCGCCGGCACGGGCGCGCTCCGCCACGGAGTCCGCGCGGGCGCGGGCACGCACGGCATCGCTTTCAGAAATTTCCGGGCGCAGCAGAATGTGGCGGGCCTGTACCTCGGCGCCGCGCACTCGTTCCACCTTGATGAGGTGGTAGCCGTACTGCGTCTTGACCGGAGCGCTGATGGCGCCGGGACTCAGGTTGAACGCGACGTTTGCGAACTCGCGCACCACATCGCTGCGACGAATGAATCCGAGATCGCCTCCGTTCTCGCGCGTTCCGTCGTCGCTGAACCTGCGAGCCAGCTCTGCGAAGTCCTCCCCCTGGCGGATCAGCTTCACCACGGAATCGGCACGTGCACGCGCCTCGGCCAGTGCCTCTTCCGACGGCTCGGCCCGCATCACGATCTGCTGGAACGTCAGCGACGCCTCGCGCATCGGCAGCTGTGCCTTCTGCCGCTCGAACGCTTCGCGCAATTCCTGTTCGGTCACGCGGGGGGCCCGGCGCGACTGCGCGACTTTCGCCTGATAGAGCCGGATGATCTCGCGCTTGCGGTACTGTGTGGTGAGCGCGGCACGGTAGTCCGCCAGCGTGCGGCCGCTGGTGCGCAGCTCATTCTCCAGCTGCACGGCGCCCCCCAGCTGCTGCTGGTCCTGGTCGATCTGGCGCTGCACGGCGCGCGCGATCTGGTCGTCCGGCACGACAATGGTCGTGTCGCGCAGCGCGTCCTGCAGCACGAGCAGCTCCGCGACCAGATCGTCGAGCACGATCTTCTCCAGCTGCGCGTACTCCGGCGTTCCGGGATCCGGCGGCTGCTGCCGCACCTGCGCGGCGCGCGCGAGGATCGCTTCCTGGATGTCGAAGTTCAGGATCGCGCTGTCACCGACCATTGCGACGATGTGGCCGACACGGTCGATGCGCTGCTCCGGCTCCTGGGCCGCGAGCGGGACTGCCGCGCTGAGCAACGCGCCGGCAAGGAAGAGCGTTCGCGTCATGGTACCTTCAGGAATGAGTCGGGCCGGCGCCTGAGCGCCGGCCCGTGTTTATATCCCCTCACAGGACACGTGTTCCTGCAAATCCGCGCGCTACGGCGTCAGCTGCCGGCGTCGGGCGTCGGTGCGGGCGGCGGCGGCTGCTGCGGCATCGGCACGCCTTGCGGCGTGCCCTGCGGCGGCGGCGGACGCCGCTCCTGCACCTGCGCTACGACGACCGGGATCGCCCGCTCGAAGATCTCTGCGCCGTACTTCTCACGCAGGAGGAAGCTTGCCGAGCCGATCTGGACGACATTGCGCTCGCCCGAGATGATGCCATTGAGCAGCGCCATCACCTGCTGGGAGGTCCCCGTGCCGTCTCCGGTAGCTGCGGGTGCGCCGAGCAGGCCGGCCTCGCGTGCCGCGCCCTGCAGCTGACGGCGCAGCTCCATGCGCGCCGAATCCTGCTCGGCCGGCGGCGTCGAGATGCCCTGCGCTTTCGCTTCCTCGATCAGGATCTCGTCGCGTGCGAGCAGGCGCAGCCAGTCACGCAGCTGCTCGTCGCTCGCGCCCGCGACGGACCCGCGATCCTGCGGCGGCCGCTGCTGCATCAGCGCGAGATACTCGCCCGCCGTGAGCGCACCATCCGTGTAGCTCACCATCGCCCGCTGACCCTGACGATTGTTCAGCTGTGTGCCGGGCTTGCGGGCCAGGTCGCGCGCGATGTCGACGGCGCCCTCCTGTACCTCCAGACGCTTGCCTTCCGTCAGCTGCGTCAGGTAGGCATCCTCTGCGGCGGCGTACCGCTGCTGGATCACCTGCTGGCGGAACTGGTCCTTCATCGGCTCGAACTCGGGCAGCCGCTTGTCTTCGACCTTGATGATGTGGATGCCGAACGGCGTCTCCACCAGGTCGCTGATCTCGCCGGGGCTCAGCGCGAATGCCGCCTCCGCGAACGGCTGCACCATGTCGGTCGGACCGAAATAGCCGAGGTCTCCTCCGCGATCCGCCGCGCCCGGCTCCTGGCTGTACTGCGCCGCAAGCTGCGCGAAGTCCGCACCGGATCGCGCCTGCTGCAGCACCTGCCGCGCCTGCGCCATCACGCTGTCGCGTGCGGCCGGCGATGCGTCCGCGGGCATCTGGAACAGGATGTGGCGCGCGTGAACTTCGGCGTTCGGCTGGTCCTGATCGAACAGCCGGCGCAGTTCCTCGTCGCTGATCATCGTGTCGACGGTGATCACGCGCTCGCGCAGCTGGTAGACCAGCTGCTGGTTGAAGAACGGTACGATGATCGCATCCAGATCCAGCTGCTGGAACGTCGAGTCTTCCGCCGCGGCGCGTGCCAGCAGCGTGTAATCCACCCACAGGTTCGCAACCGCATCGACGACCTCCGGCTGCACCGGCAGCCGTGTCGCCGGGGCGAGCATGTTCGTGACCTGCTCGACCGCCAGCTCGTGTCCACCGGCGCGCGCGAGCACGTCCGTGTGCGACGTCATGGCCTGTCCGAATCCGTCGCAGGCGGTAAGCGTGAGCGCGCTGGCGACCGCGGCGAACGCGACTACTCTCGTCATCAAGATCTCCTTAAGTCCGGGCCCGACATAGACCGTG
>DATHUY010000114.1 GCA_035461765.1 Longimicrobiales bacterium | reverse complement strand
GCTCCGGCGCGATCCGGGCCACCGTTTCGCGAAGCGTCTGCTCGAACGAAGCCGCATCGCCCCGCACGCGCACGGCCACGTGCGGCGTCACCAGCGTCGCGACGGACGCCGGCGTGTAGATAAACTCCGACTCGCCGAGTGCCGTCGGATCGAGGCCGACGTCGCGCACGACCCCGACGACCTCGATCCACGGGCCAGGCTCCTGCTCCTGCTCCTGGTCCTGGCCGTCCGGGACCGTGCGCAGGTGCACGCCGACAGGATTGCCGCCGATGCTTTTTGCGAGGGACTCGTTGATGATCATGACGGGTGCGGATCCGACGTCGCCACTGTGGAACGAGCGACCGGCCGTGACCGGCACCCCAAACGTTTCGAAGAAGCCGATATCAACGGCGGACGTGCGGACCTGATCGTCCTCGAGGTTCGTGTCGACGATGACCGGCGGCTCCGTGCCGCGCTGGATCTCGACCTGAATGGGCGGATAGTCGACTGCGGGCAGTGCGTCGGCGAACGTGACCGCCACCACTTCCGGGTCGGCCTCGAGCCGGCGCTCGAGCTCCGTGAAGAGCGTCACCATGCGCGCCGGCAGATCGGGATCCTCGCCGGACACCTCGTCGCGGTCGAGTTCCGCGCGGAACGTGAGGTACGGAGCGGCGTCGAACTCGCCGCGCAGACGCAGCTGCGCCAGCTGCTCACCCGTCAACGCGATCGCGATCGGCAGCCCGAGCACCGACAGCGCGACCTGGAAGATGATCAGCCCGGACCACACCCGCCCGATCTGCATGTGCGTGCCGCCACCGCCGATGCTGCGCAGCGCCGTCTGCACCCGCGGTCCCGTAGCGCGGATCGCCGGCAGCAGCCCGACGACCGCGGCAATCCCGACCGCGATCAGCCCCGTGTAGAGCACGGCCGGCAGGCCGAGGTCCATATCCCGCCAGAACGGCCAGTCCATGTCAGACGCGAAATTCGCGCGCGCGTACTTCATGAAGGCGGTCGCGAGCGCCAGCCCCGCGACCGCGGAGACGAGGCTCAGCACGAGCGACTCGACAAACAGCTGCCCCATCACGCGCAGGCGCGACGCGCCGAGAGCATTGCGCACCACGATCTCCGACTCGCGCAGCGCCGTGCGCGCGAACATCAGCGTGGCCACGTTCGTGCCCGCGATGAGGAGCACCACGCAGGCAAGCAGGTTCGCGGCGACCAGCCCCGCCAGAGACTCCGTGGGCGCGGCGTACGCCAGCACACGCGGCCGCAGGTGCTCGTGCGTTGCCGGATTCGAGCTTGCCATGCGCGCGCCGATCGACGCCAGCTCGGCCTGCGCCGTCGCCAGCGACACGCCCTCGCGCAACCGTCCGAACATCCGGATCGGCAGGCCTTTGCGCGGTAGCGCGTCCGTCAGCCGCAGCGGCGTCCAGACATGGTGGTTTATCGGAAAGAGAAATCGCTCCGGCATCACGCCCACCACCGTCGCGGGCAGGTGGCTGAGCTGCACGGTGCGGCCGATCACGGAGGGATCCGCATTGAATCGGCTCCGCCACAGCTCGTACCCGATCACGACCACATTGTCCGCGCCGGGCGTGGCATCCTCCTCCACCAGCGGCCGCCCGAGCAGCGGCGGCACGCGCGTGAGCGGAAATGCGACGGGGCTTATCTCCGCCACTTCCACGGGCTCGGAGCGTCCGTCCGCCGTGATGAGGTTCCGCTCGATCGCGCGATATGCACCCAGCTGCTCCACGGACTCCAGCTCCTCGCGCCAGACCAGAAAATCGTGCACCGAGTGCGGCTCGACCTTGCTCGCATCCGCGTCGTAGTTCTCGAGCCGCACGATCCGCTCACCGTCCTCGAGCGGCAGCCTCGGATCGCGCATCTCCCACGAGAACTCGAAGAAGCCGGCACCGAGCGCCATCGCCGACGCCAGCGCTATTCCACTGATGATCGACAGGCCCGGATACTTCAGCAGCATGCGTCCGCCCAGCTTCCAGTCGAGCCACGAGGCCCGGAAGTCGGTGAGACGCGTGCCGGTACGCTCGTCGCGCGCGCTCTCGCGGAAGCGCTCGACCCCACCAAAGTCCCGCATCGCCTTGCGGCGCGCAGCCGCCGGCGACATGCCCGCGTCCAGGTTATGCTCAATTTCCCGCTCGATGTGGAACTGCATCTCCTCGGCGACGGAGTCGTGCTCGCGACGCGCGTCGAGGAACTCACGCAAACGGCTCAGGATAGACATCGGCTACACACTCCTCGTGGCGAGCACGCGGTTCACCGCCCCCGACAGCCGCTCCCACTCCTGCCGCTCCATCCCGAGCCGGTCCCGCCCCTTCGCGGTCAGCGTGTAGTACCGCGCGCGCCGGTTGTTCTCCGACACGCCCCAGTGGTTCACGATCAGCCCCTGTCGCTTGAGGCGGTACAGTGACGGGTACAGCGATCCCTGGTTCACCTGGAGCTCGTCGCCCGACGTCGTCCGGATCCGATCCATGATGCCCCACCCGTGTGCTTCCCCGAGTTGCAGCGCCTTCAGCACGAGCAGGTCCAGCGTGCCCGTGACGAGGTCCCCCTTGAGTGGCATGACAGCTCCCTGCGTTCCAGTAGATTATCGACCGGAACGATCGCTGCCCTCCAGTCGATTATCAAGTGGAGTGGGACGAGCGGCGGGACAAGGTGGTTCTAGGTAGGCCCGCTGGGGACGAACATTCCTTCAGGCGACGTCTGCCATCAGAAGCACGATCATTGTACCGAGCACGCCGGCTACAATGAGACCGTAGTCTTCGGAACAATCAACTGGAAGCAGTACTGGTCCGATGTCGACCCGACGAGAGGGACTCCCAGCACCCGGAGGGGCGTGCGTGAAGGCAGCTCCGGGTGGTACCCTCGAGGTCGCGCGTGGAGTGGAAACGCAGGTGCGTTCCCGGCTCCTGCGCAGGGAGTGCCGGCCTATCGTCAGGCTGGTCTGCGTCGTCCCATGATCACCAGACCGACGCCGGCCGCCAGTACGATGACGCCGACCAGCGGCGATATGAAGCCCCGCTCCTCGGCAGAAATTTCGATGGGTCCGAGACTGACTTCCTGGCGGTCGCGCACATAGGAGACGCCCTGAAGAGCGACTACGATGCCGCCGAGTACGATCAGTACGGCTCCAACGACTACAAGCGGCTTCATCTGACCTCGATATTCCGGCAGCATGCCGCAGGGTATGGACGCTCAGGGTGGCGGGTCCGGCTATCAAGTTGTCGGTGGCGGCCAGCAGCGTCAAGCCAAGGTGAAGCCGGGCGGGCCGCAGACTACTCCTCGCGCAACGCGGACCCGACGTCGAGCGATGCGACGCGTCGCGCCGGCAGGGCGGCAGCAGCCAGCGTCGCCAGCAGGATGAGCAGCGCAGCCGCCCCGTAGACGAACGGATCGAGCGCACCGACGCCGAACAGGAGCGATCGCACGACGCCGGCTCCTGCCACTGCGACGATGCTGCCGAGCGCGACGCCGCAGAGCCCCAGGCGTCCGCCCCGCATCATGACCGCCTGCACCAGGCGCCGCGGATCAGCACCGACAGCGACGCGCAGTGCCATGTCGCGGCGGGTCGAGACGACGAGATACGAGAGCGTGCCATAGATTCCGAGAATCGCCAGCACACACGCGGCCGCGGCGAGTCCACCCAGCACGAACGTACGGAAGCGCGGCGTCGCGACGGATCGTGAGACACGCTCGCCGAGTGTAGCCATGCGCATCACAGGGAGCGTCGGATCCTGCCCGCGTACCGCACGTCGCAGTACGGCTGACATGGCCGTAGCGTCGCCCGCCGCGCGGAGCACCACGTAGAAATCGCCGCTCCATGTGGACTGCGCGTGCGGGTAGTACACTTCCGGCTCCACCTCCGCACTCAGCTCACGCCGCCGCACATCGCTCACCACGCCCACTACGATCGCGGCACTCGACGACCCGGGTTTCCGAATGGCATGGCCGACAGGATCGCTCGCACCGAACAGACGCCGCGCCATGGTCTGGTTGATGACCACGACCTGCTCCGCGCCCGCGGCATCGCGGGTGTCGAAGGAGCGGCCGCGCAACATCCGCATGCCCATTGCACCGAAATAATCGCCGCGCACCGCCGTCGCCGACACTGCAACGCCATCCTCCAGGCCCAGGCCGGCAGTGTACGTCGTGCTCGCATAGTCTTCACTGAACGGCAGCGCCCACGTGCCGCCCGCATGCGTGACGCCCGGCGCGGTACGCAGCGATGTGAACACACCGTCGAAGAACTGGCCGATGCGCTCCGGCGTGTCGTACGTCGACGGTGGCAGTGAGATGTACGCGGTCAGTACTTCGTCACGGTCGAACCCGACCGGCACGTTCAGCAGTCTGACCAGGCTGGTCGCGAAAAGCGCGGACGCCGTCAGCAGCACGAACGCAACGGCGACCTGACCGACTACGAGCGCCGACTGTGTGCGTCTGGATGCGATCTCGCCGAATCGCGCCGCTGCAGCAGCCACGCCCCCCATATTCGTCTGACGTGCCAGCCGCCACGCAGCAAGCAGCGCACACGTCGCGCCCGTCGCGATGCTGAGGCCGGCGGCGAACGCGAGTGCACGTGTATCGAGGCTGAGTTCGGTGCGGCGCGGCAGAGACTCCGGTGAGAAGAGCTGTACTGCGCGTATCAGTACGCCCGCCAGCAGCACACCGCCAGCACAGCCCGCCAGTGACAGGAGCAGGCTCTCGATCAGAAGCGGTCGTGTGCTGCGCAGACGGCCCGCGCCGAGAGCCACCGCCACGGCGGTCTCACGCCGGCGTCCCGCGGCTCGCACGAGCAGCATGCCCGCGAAGTTCGCGGCGGCCGCAGCGGCCAGGAAGAGCGCGCCCCATAGCAACGCCCGCAGCACGCCCGCCGCATCACCGACAATGAAGTCCTGCCGCCGCTCCAGCCACATCCCGCCGGTGTACATACCGGGATACGTGGAACGCAGCCGCGCGTGCAGTGCGGAAAGTTGCGCGGCCGCCAGGTCGGGCTCGACGTCGGAGGCCAACCGCGCGATGACCGCCAGGTTGTGCTGGTCCCGTTCAGCCGACACGGCCGACAGTCGCAGCGGCAGCCAGAACTCCGCCTGCGGCGACGGAAATGCGAAGCCGGCGGGCATCACACCGATGATGCGATGTGGTATATCGCCAACGCGCAGCGTCGCACCGATCGCATCATCCGAGGCGCCGTACTGCCGCTGCCACAGTGCATGGCTCAGTACCACGACCCGATCGGCACCCTCGGCATCATCGCCCTCACTGATGGTACGGCCGCGGAGGGGAGTGTTGCCGAGGAGTGGGAACATCGTCCCACTCACGCGCGCGCCCCTGATCCGCTCCGGCTCTCCACCGGCCGCGACGGTCGCAGCCGCATCCATCGCATACGCGCCGGCCGCAGCGAACGCGTCGATGCCGGCGCCTACATCCAGGTATGTAGGATACGAGCTCGGTGCGCGCTCGATGTCGTACTCCGGCAGCGACCGCCACACCATGTAGAGCCGGTCGCCCTGCGCATGTGGAAGCGGCTGCACCACGACTTGATCGAACACGCCGAACAGTGTTGTGCTCGCGCCGATGCCCACCGCCAGCGTGCACACTGCCGCCAGCGCGTACACCGGCTGACGCCACAGCGACCTGACCACCAACTTCACATCCAGACCCAGGCCTCGAAGCATGTGCATACGGTGCTCCTGAGCGCTTCCTTGAACCGTCAGTTCGTTCATGCGCAGTCGCGCGGCCGTCACCAGCAGATCGCCCAGCTCGCGCAGACCACCACGCACGCCTTCGCCGCGCAGCCGCTCGTCGAACGCCGACAACAGCTCGGACCGCCAGCGCGCCCGGAACGGCATCGGCAGGAGGCGCAGTCCCAGCCGATACGCCGCTGTCACCATGCCACCCGGCATCACTGCGCGGGGCGCCGGACGAGGCGCCGCTCCGATGCCAGCTCCAGCAGTGCAGTCAGGCGGCGCGCCTCCGCACGCGCGACCTGCCGTCCAAAGGGGGTGATGCCGTACGAACGGCGCCGTGCCGCACGATCCTCCGCTGTCGTGACTTCTCGAATCAGATCCGCTGTCAGCATGCGGTCGAGCGCGGCGTACATCGTGCCCGCGCCCGGTCGTATCCGGCCGCCCGTCTGTCCCTCGACAGCGTGCATGATCGCGTAGCCGTGCAGCTCTCCGGCGGCGAGCGCGACGAGGATCTCCATCGACAGCGGACTCAGTGGCAGCATGTCGTCAATGGATGCCATGTGCGTTTCCCGTGGTAGTACAGATGGTTGCTATACAGACAATCGATATATCAGGGGCGCCGATTACGCAAGAGGAACATTGCGTCGCCCCGTGTCGTGGGTGAGACGGAGTCGAGCACCGGGATGACAAAGCGCCCGGCTCTCTTTCAAGAGCCGGGCGCTTTCATGGAGCCGGCGGGAGTCGAACGGGCGGCCGACCCCAGGTGGCCGAAGCGACTTATCTCATTGCATGACAGGGGCTTGCGGGGCCGTAGCGCTCGCCAGTGTTACCCCCGACTGTAACCTCCTCACAGCAACGCCACAAACTCGTCGACGGACAGGCCCGCCTGCCGGATCAGCGCCCGCAGCGTTCCCTTTCTGAGCTCCTTGTGGTCAGGAACGGTCAGACGGCGGTGAGGGGACTCCGCCCGTCTAAGAATGATATGACTCCCTCGCTGGCGATCTGTCTCGTAGCCCACTTTCCTGAAAGCGCGGACTGCCTCGCGACCGGAGATGACTGGCAGA
>DATHUY010000113.1 GCA_035461765.1 Longimicrobiales bacterium | reverse complement strand
TCCCTTCCATGGTCAAACCTCAGCCGCGTCCGCGGTCGCACCCAGGACCTTGAACATCGCTTCAGCGTATCGCTCCCATGTGCTCGCCTCCGTCGCCAGCTGCCGCCGCCCGCCTGCCGTCAGTGCATAGTACTTCGCCCGCCGGTTCCGCTCCGTTACTCCCCACTCCGCCTTCAGCCAGCCCCGCTTCTGCAGCCGATGGAGCGCCGTGTACAGCGCGCCGTCATCCACGTTGAGCTCCCCGTCCGTCGTCGTGCGCACCCAGCGCGCGACCTCGTAGCCATGGCGCGGCCCGAACACCAGCGACTTCAACACCACCAGGTCGAGAGTGCCCTGGAGCAGGTTCATACTGGCTTTCGGCATGATCGTGATTCCTCGTGCTGTCCGGGTACATGGCTGCGCCGCCCGACAGAGGCGGTGCGCGCTGCTGCCCTCAAGTATTGAGGTATCAACACCTGAGGTCAAGAAGCAGGGGCCGTCATGCCGGATGCCGGGGCGGGGCGCCGCTGACCGGGGACATCTGGCGCGGACGGCGCGTTCATGTCACACTGACCAGTCCTGCCCCTTACCCGAAAGGCACGTGATGATCGTGGTGAAGGACGCCGGCCGACCGGACCGCATCGACTACTACATGCACATCGCCATGGCGGTGCGGCGGCGGGCGAACTGCATCGGCAACCGTGTCGGCGCGCTGCTCGTGCGCAACGACCGCATCATCTCGACGGGGTACAACGGTACGCCGGAGGGGACGCGCAACTGCGACGAGGGCGGGTGCGAGCGGTGCGCGAACCGGGATCGTTATCGCGCTGCGCACGGATACGACGTGTGCATCTGCGTGCACGCGGAGCAGAACGCGCTGCTGAGTGCCGCGCGGTTCGGCATCCCGGTGGAGGGTGCGTCGATCTACACGACGATGCGTCCGTGTTTCGGCTGCACGAAGGAGCTGCTTCAGGCGCGCATCCAGGGCGTGTACTACCTGCATGAGTGGCGGCATCCGAACGAGGAGCTGTGGCGCCAGTACGTGATGCTGCAGGGTCGTTTTCCGGGCGGTGTGATGCACGTGCCGATCGAGGACAGCGACGCCGAGTGGGCCGTCTCCTCGATGCGGGAGACGGACGAGGACACCGGTCACAGCATTCCCGGCTGATGTCCGCACAGGATCCCCCCGCAGTCTGGGAGGACGGTCGCTGGGCCGGGCTCCCCTCGCTGGATGGTGATACCGACGTCGACGTGTGCGTCGTGGGACTGGGCGGTTCGGGACTGTCGTGCATTCATGAGCTGCGCGATCACGGTGTGCGCGTAGCGGGTATCGATGCAGGCAGCGTCGCAGGTGGTGCGGCGGGGCGCAACGGCGGCTTCCTGCTCGCCGGGTGTTACGATTTCTACCATGATGCCGTGGCGCGCCACGGTCACGAGCGGGCGCTTGCGATATACCACGCCACCATGCGGCAGATCGAGCGCATTGCTGCGGAAACACCGGCGGCCGTCCGTCGCGTCGGTTCCGTACGGCTCGCGACGACGGATGCGGAGCGCGAGGACTGCGATGCGCAGCGCGACATGATGCTCGCTGACGGCCTGCCGGTGGAGCCGTACTGGGGGCCGGAAGGCGACGGCCTGCTGATCCCCACCGACGCGTCGTTCGACCCGCTCCTGCGCGCGCGCCTGCTCGCGCTGCATGCTCTCGAGCGCGGCGCCATGCTGTATGAGAACACGCGCGCGCTCGAACTTGCGGCAGACGCCGTGCTCACACCGTCCGGCACGATCGGCTGCAGTGCCGTGATCGTCGCCGTCGATGGCGCGCTGCCGCGCGTGCTGCCGGAGCTGAGCGGCCGCGTGCGCACGGCGCGGCTGCAGATGCTGGCAACGGAGCCCGACGTCGAACTGCATGTCGCGCGGCCGGTATACGCGCGCTACGGCTTCGAGTACTGGCAGCAGCTCGCGGACGGCCGCCTGGCACTCGGTGGTTTTCGCGATACCGCCGGTGACGCCGAGTGGACGGAGCGCACGGAAATCACGGAGCAGATCCAGTCACAGCTGGAGCGACATTTGCGCGACGTGATCGGATCGCACGCGCCGGTCACACGCCGCTGGGCGGCGAGTGTCGGATTCACGGAGAACGGACTACCGTTATTCGAAGAGGTTCGACCCGGTGTGTGGGCGATCGGCGGCTACTGCGGGACCGGCAACGTCATCGGAGCGCTGTGCGGACGGGCGGCGGCACGGCTGGCGATCGGCCTGGACGCACCGTTCGCCGATCCCTTTCGCGAATAATCGCTTCGGATCACCTTCGCGCAGGGAAGACGCACGCTCAGCGCGCTTCACTCGTCGGACGTCCGCCCACTGCGACGCTTTCTCGCCCGCGCCCACAGCACGTACCCGTACGAGAAGAAGGCCACGAAGAACAGCATCGTCGCAAACCAGAGGACGACACGCATGCCTGATGCTCCAATGTTGATGAATCCGACTGCCTCCGACATGCCACACAGGCGCCGGCTGCATCCGCCGGGCGTTCGCGGAAGCTTGAGCACTCACCGCCCGCCGCGCAACTCATGCGCGCTGCTGGCAGTGCTCCTCTCGGCGGGGCTGCTGCCTGCGTGCGGAGTCGACCAGCAGGAGGGCGGTCCACCGGATGCCGGCGAAGCCGTGTCCGAATGGGAAGTCGCAGCGGAGCCCTCGCTGTCGATCGGCGTCGTCGACGGCGATGAGCGCTACCAGATGCACCAGGTCGTCGGCGCAGTGCAGCTGCATGACGGCAGGATTGCAGTAATGAATGCAGGATCGGCCGAACTGCGCATTTACGCGCCGGACGGGACGTTCATCTCTGCGCACGGCCGACCGGGCGAGGGGCCGGGCGAGTTCCGGACCGCGTCGCGCATGCATCTGATCGGTGACACGATCTTCATCCATGACAGCCGCCTCCAGCGTCTCTCAGTGCACGATGATGCCGGCAGCTTCCTGGAAAACCGACCGCTCCGCCCGGCTGCCGGTCGCTTTCAGCTGGACGAATGGCTCTACGATCGCAGCTGGATCGACGGCCCGCCCTTCGGTGTTGGTCGTGCACCCGTCATGGCGGCAGTGCCCATGCTGCCGGCCCCGGATTCCGCGGAGATGTTCCGATACGTACGCGTGTCGCCGTATGGCCACCTCTGGGTGCGACAGCCGCGCGAGCCCGATGCTCCGGCTGTGGACTGGATTGTCTACGACATGGCGGCGGAGCCCATCGCGCGCGTGCACCTTCCCGCGGGCTTCGAGGTGATGGACTTCGGACGTGACTATCTGCTGGGCCGCGTGCGCGATGAATTCGACGTCGAGTATGTCCAGCTTCTCCGGCTCGATGCCGTGAATGTACCGCAGCAGAAGATGGTGTTCACGCCATCGCCGGCGGATACCACACGTGAGATGGTAGCGGACTCGGCGTTCGCGCCGCGCGCTCGGGAAATGATGGGTGCGCTGCGCATGCTCAACAACCTCCAGGAGATCTACTACTCCACGCCGGAGAACAGCTATCGCTACGCGACGCATATCTCTCAGCTGACGGACTTCGAGGTGCCGGAGGGCATCGACATGCACATCGTCGTCGCGAACGAGCGCGGCTGGTCAGCGGTTGCGATGGATGCTGCGAGCGGTCGAATGTGCGGTATCGCCATCGGCCTGGTGACACCGACCGGGTGGATGCCGGGAGTCGTATCATGCCAGTGATCGCAGTGCCGACATGAGCAGCGCCGACGCACCAGTACGGCGCGGATACAATACGCAGCCGGCGGTGCTGGTCACGGGTGCTTCGAAGGGGATCGGCGAGGCGTGCGCGCTGCGGCTGGCGCGCGACGGATTCCGAGTTTACGCCGGCGTCCGCAGCGAGCAGGATGGCGCCGCCCTGATCACGCAGGGTGGCAGCGCGATCGTGCCACTGCAGCTGGACATCACGGATGCGGGGCACATCGCCGCGGCCGCAGCGCGCATCGGCGAGGAGACGGGCGAGCGGGGTCTCCAGGCGCTCGTCAACAATGCGGGCGTGGCAGTGGCCGGTCCGCTCGAGTTCCTGCCGATCACCGAGCTGCGCCGCCAGCTGGACGTCAACGTGACAGGTCAGATCGCGGTCACGCAGGCGTGCCTGCCGCTGCTGCGGCGCGCGCGATCATCGTCGAAGGGGGATCACCGTGCCGGCCGCATCGTGTTCATGAGCTCCGTTGCCGGGCGGAGCGCGTTGCCGTTCATGGGCGCATACGCGGCATCCAAGTTCGCGCTGGAGGCGGCCGCCGACTCGCTCCGCGTCGAGCTGCGACCGTTCGGCATTGTCGTCTCGCTCGTGGAGCCGGGTGTCATCGCGACACCGATCTGGAAGACGTCACGCGATGCGGCGGAGCGGAACATCGCCGCGATGCCGCCGCAGCTCGAGGAATATTACGGCCGCGCCGTGAACACGCTGCGTACGCGCGTGGACAGCATCAAGGGCCTCGCTCCGGAGCACGTCGCGGATGCCGTCACGCACGCGCTCACGTCACGCAGGCCGCGCACACGCTACATCGTCGGTCGTGACGCGCGGCTGCGGCTCGCAATGCACGCGCTGTTGCCTGTCCGTGTACGTGACTGGCTCCTGGCCGGCGTCGTGCGACGGCTGTGACACATCGCGCGACCCGCGAGTGCGTGCTCACGCAGCAGGGCGCCGACGAAGCCGGCCGGGTGTCACCGCACGAGCGATGACGCGTCAACCTTGTAGATCCCCGACAGCATGTCGCTCGCGTACAGGTCCGTGCCCTGGTGCACCACGCCCCAGATGAACGTGTTGCCGAGCAGCGACACGCCGGCCTCGCGATTCATCCGCCGCAGGTCGCACGGACCCCTGGGCGAGCGCTGCGCCGACGTGCACGAGCTCAGGTCGCCGCGCACGTCGATCGCGCGAACACCGGCGTTGTAGTACGCCGCGTACAGCACGCCGCTCTCCTCATCCATCGAGAAGTTGTGCGTACCCGCACCGGGAATGGAATAGATCGCGACCTGCTCCGGCTGGCCCAGGTTGCTGACATCAATGACGTGGATGTCACCGCTCGCCGTTCCCGATCCCACGCTGCCCGGACCCTCCTCGCCCAGGAATAGATAGCGCTTCTGTTGCGTGGCGGGATCGTGGAACCACCAGATGTTATGGATGGAGCCGCTGACCGGCAGGTAGTTCGCGATCTGCACGGGGTCAGCAGGCGTACCACCGAGGCCGCCGCCACCGATGTCCCAGATCGTCACGCCATCGTGCCACAGGGCAGTGAAGAGGAGGCCATCGCGCACGAACACGTCGTGAACGAACGGGCTGCCCATCGCGCGATCCAGTACCTGCGACGGGTTGGCGGGATCCGTGATGTCCACGATCACCAGCCGAGCCGGCTCGGCACCCGGATCGATCGACAGAAATGCGTAGTGACGGCCGTTCACACGACCGAGCTTCACCGTGTGAACGCCGCGGTCCGTGCTCGGTGACGTGAACGTCGTGATGTGCGTGGGCAGCGCCGGGGTAGTGCGATCGTAGATCACGATGGAGCCCGGCGAGAACTCGGTGGCGACGACCAGCAGCGCGCCGTCATCGGAGATCTGCACATCGCCGGTCGTGCTCGCACTGGCGATGATGAGCGAATCGACGAGCAAGGGCTGCGCGCCGGCGACGTTCCAAATGAAGACGGCGTTGCCGGGCGCGCCACGGTTGCCCCAGGTGCTCGTGTACGCCCAGTCATCACGGACGGCCACCTCCGCAGTGTAACGGGCGTCGATCGTGCCGTGCCCGAGAACGGGCAGTGTGTCACTGACGGGAAGCGGATCCGGATCGGGGTCCGGACCGGAGACATCCGACCCGCAGGCGGCCAGGACGATCGCCAGCAGGGGCAGGATTGCACAGAGCCGCAACATCTTCGACCGCATAGTACCTCAGTGTTCGTGTGTCGAGCCGGCCGCGGTAGCGGCTGCTCCGTATCTGCCCATGCGCGGCGGATGCCATCCCGCCCGCAGTCGTGCGCCGATGCTGATGGCCCAGATCGTCCGACTTCCGTAGAACTCGCGCGGGTCGAAAAGGCCGTCCGCGGTCTCGACGACATGTGCCATCGATCCCTCCACGAATGGCGCGACGCCGAACCGGCCGGCGCTGATCGTGCGTTCCAGACGCGCGGCCGTGTTCGTCCACCGCGTGATGCCGAGGACATGTCCGCCGCCGTGCGGCCACGGCGTCCGGAACGGGTCGGCCATCCGCTCCTCTTCGGGCCGTTCAGCACGTTCGAATCGGATCGCCGGCCGCCAGCCGTTGATATCCACGGCGGCCTCCGCCAGGACGCTGCCGAACGAGAACACGTCAGTGCCGCGATCCACCTGTGTCGTGCGGTTCCATTCGGCGAGGGCGTAGATCGTGCCGAACGGGTGCGTGCGCTCGTAGCGTGCCGACGCGCTCCACTTGCGCTGGTCCCAGCCGCCGCCAAGCGGGAACTCCGGCGACACGATCCACGCGCGGCTCGCCTGCAGCTCAATGCCCCGGACCGGGGCGATCGTGACGCGGCCCGCCCAGGAGTCGCCGAACCGCTCCAGCGACCCGAGGTCTGCCGCGTCGAGCGGCTCGTTGCCGTTGAAGGCGCCCGCCTCCAGATGAACACCGCGCGCCGTTACGGCACCAATCAGTACCAGCCGTTCCAGCACCTGGCCGAGATGATGGTTCACCGGGAACTTCACGAACGGCCGCATCATCGGGTCGTCCGTGCCGAACGGGGCAAAGCCGCGGCCGGCGGCGAGCGACGCCGTGACGGGTCCGGCGACGTGCCGTGCGCTGACCATCAACTCATGCAGGTACGTGTGCGGGTGACGCCGGTCGACGTACCCCTCACCGTACGAACCCGCCCCGAGCTCACCACGATCGAGCGTCACCGCCTCCAGGCTGACTGCGGCGCTCACGGCCAGTGCGCCGTCGAGTGCGGTCGCCGTGGCAAACAGTGTCGGTTGCGTCAGGTAACCCTCGGTCTTAGCCGCGCCCGCCAGGATCGGCGACACATGCGTGACCATCGGCACGACATGCGCACCGAACGCGCCGTCCAGCGCCGACGGCTTCTCCTGGTGTGCATCCGACTGCGCGCTGTCATGCATGGCAGCGATGGGTCGCGCCGACTCGCGAGTATGCTGCTGCGCGGCCAGCGGTGCGGTCTGCATGGCCGCAGCGCCAGCGACGATGAGCGGAACCACGACGGTCATGGCAATGCGACAGGATGTCAGCTTCATTCGCCTCGCGGGTAACGTTCGGTGGCGATCTGAGTACACGGTGGCATGCCGGCATGATCCTTGACCCCCGCACCGCCACAGAGCACCCGAGCCGGAGGCACGCAATCAGCTACGACGCGATTATTGTGGGTGCCGGGCCGAACGGTCTGGCGGCAGCGGTCACGCTCGCGCGTGAGGGCCACTCCGTGCTGGTACGTGAGGCGGCGCCCGTCATCGGCGGCGGGACGCGGACGGAACAGCTCACGCTGCCCGGTTACCTGCACGACGTCTGCTCGACGATTCACCCGATGGCCGTCGCATCGCCATTCTTCCGCGAGCTGCCGCTGGCGCAGTACGGCCTGGAATGGGTTCATACGCCGACACTCCTCGTTCATCCGTTCGACGATGGCAGCGTCGTTACACTCGAGCGCACGCTCGACTCGACCGTGACCGCGCTCGGCAGCGATGGCCAGGCCTACCGCGACCTCGTGGAGCCATTCGTAGAGAACTGGCAGGACCTGGTGCAGGAAACGCTGCGCCCCATCCGCATCCCGGGACGACCGTTCTTCATGGCACGCTTCGGCATGCACGCGCTGCGCTCGGTCGACGATCTCGTGCGCGCCCGATTCAGCAATGATGCGACGCGCGCGATGTTCGCCGCGGTTGCCGGCCACTGCATGCTGCCGCTCGACTGGATCGGTACCGCGTCGTTCGGGCTGATGCTGTGCGTGACCGGCCATGCGGTCGGCTGGCCGCTCGCACGCGGCGGGTCGCGTCAGATTTCCGATGCCCTCGCCGCCTATCTGCGGGAGCTCGGCGGAGTCATCGAGACCGATGCACCCGTGACCGACGTCGCGGAGCTGCCCCCCGCCCGCGCGATTCTCTTCGATGTCACGCCACGGCAGCTGCTCCGTATCGCCGGCGATCGGCTTCCGTCCGGCTACCGTCGCCAGCTCGAGCGATTCCGTTATGGCCCCGGCGCATTCAAGATCGACTGGGCCCTCTCGGGACCCGTCCCCTGGCGCAACGCGCGCTGCTCGGAAAGTGCCGTGCTCCACCTGGCCGGCAGCTACGACGAGGTGCTCGCGTCGGAGCGCGCGCCTTGGGACGGCGTCGATGCGCAGCGGCCTTTCGTGCTCTTCGTCCAGCCCTCGCTTTTCGACAGGACCCGCGCACCCGCCGAGGGTGAGGTCGCGTGGGCCTACTGTCATGTGCCGAACGGGTCCACGACCGACATGACCGCTGCCATCGAGTCGCAGGTCGAACGCTTTGCGCCCGGATTCCGTGACCTGATCCAGCACCGCAGCGTGATGACGCCCGCCGACCTCGAGGACCACAATGCCAACCTGATCGGCGGGGACATCAATGCCGGTGCCCAGCATCTCTCGCAGCTGCTCTTCCGACCTGTCCCGCGGTGGAATCCCTACGCCGTCCCCGGGAGCAACATGTACCTGTGCTCCGCATCGACGCCGCCGGGCGGTGCGGTACACGGAATGTGTGGCCACAATGCTGCGAAAGCGGCCCTGAAGCGGTCGCTTCGCTGATCTGACGGCTCCGGTTGCCGGCGTCACGCGCCGGGTCGTTCTGACGGGTCGGACGGAGCGGGCTCGCCCCGACGCGAACGCGACGCGCTGCCGCGATTCTGGCGGTCATGGCACAAACCGCCGCCAGCGCTGTACCTAGGACAGTCGAGCATTCTTTACCCTGAAGGCACCCGAAAAAGACGGTCATGAGCGACGTCGATCAGAAGCTCCCTCACCGTGTCGCACCCGCGACGGGGCAGCGCCGGTATCTCACCCGCTGGAAATTCATTCTGCCCGTGCTGGTGGTATTCGGTGCCGCGGCGGCCGGAGCGGTCTGGCTGCTGCCGGGCGGCGCGCAGCCGGAAAGTCTCACATACACGGAGCTCGTGGCCGCGCTGGAAGCCGGGCGGGTCGGGTCGGTGGAGATCGGCTCGCGCGACGTGGTGCGGGGTCGATTCATCGACAGCCGTGTTCCGGCGGGCGCTTTCGACTTCGAGAGTGTGTATCCGACGGCGGCGGCGCAGCAGCTCGCGGATCGCGCGGAGGAGAGCGGCGTGGCGGTGACGTTCAGGTCGTCGCGCCGGGCGGAGCTCTATCGCACGACGGGAGCGGTGCTGCTGCAGGTGCTGCTCTTTGGCGCTCTCGGCTGGTTCGTGTACACGCACACGCGAGGTCAGGGACGCGGGGAGATCGGCCAGGTCGGTCACAGCAGCACGACGTTCGAGGATGTGGCGGGCACGCAGGGGGCGGCGGAGGATCTGCGGGAGGTCGTAGACTTCCTGCGCGATCCGAGCGCGTTCGCGGCGCTCGGTGCGCACGTCCCGAAAGGCGTGTTGCTCGTCGGCCCGCCGGGCACGGGCAAGACGCTGCTTGCGCGGGCGGTCGCGGGCGAGGCGAACGTCCCGTTCTTCCAGCTGAGCGGTTCGGAGGTCACGGGCTTCGTGGTCGGCCTCGGTGCGCAGCGCATCCGCTCGCTGTTTGCGAAGGCGCGCAAGAAGGGCGGCGTGATCTTCATTGACGAGATGGACGCACTGGGCGGGACACGTGGTCGCAACCGCTCGCACAACGAAGACGATCGCACGCTGAACCAGCTGCTGGTGGAGATGGACGGGTTCGCGCCCACGGAAGGCGTCGTCGTCATCGGGGCGACGAATCGGCCGGAGGATCTCGATGCGGCCATCAAGCGGCCGGGCCGCTTCGACAGGCATGTAACGGTGGGCCTACCCACGGTCGACGGCCGCGAGGCGATCCTCCGTCTGCATGCAGAGCGGCGTCGCATCCCGCTCGCAGTCGATGTCGATCTGAACCGCCTGGCGCGGCTGACGCCCGGGACCAGTGGCGCGGAGCTGGCCAACCTGCTGAATGAAGCCGCGATCTTCGCAGTGCGCGGACGCTCCGACCGCGTCGACTGGAGTCACTTCGAGGCTGCCCGCGACCGGATGCTGCTCGGCAAGGAGCGCGTGGGATTCCGTGCGCCGGACCGCGAATGGAAGATCGTCGCGTATCACGAGGCCGGTCATGCCGTGGCGGGCGTCGTGGCGTGCCCCGATGACGGCCTGCACAAGGTGACCATCCAGCCGCGCGGTCGCGCGATGGGCGTCGCGCATTTCTCGCCCGACGATGACCGGCACCTGCACCCGAAGAGCTATCTCGAGGCGCAGATCATCAAGGGGCTGGGCGGCCGGGTGGCCGAGGAGCTGATCTTCGGCGCGGAGCACGTCACGGGTGGAGCGGAGAGCGATCTGGTGCACGTGAACCGGATCGCGCGGCGCATGATCTACCGTCTCGGCATGTCAGCGAGCGGCTCACTGCTCGTGCATGACGAGGAGGGCGGCCCGCTGAGCGGTGATTCGCAGGCGCGCATGGACGCTGAAGTGCAGGCGCTGCTGACACGGCTGTATGAGCGGACGCGGGAAGTACTGACGCGTCATCGCCCTGCACTCGATGCGCTCGCGGCAGCGCTGCTCGAGCGCGAGACGCTCGACGGCGCCGAGGCCATGGCGCTGCTCGAACAGCACGGCGTGGACATCCGCCGCACGGCGGACGTGTGACTCACACTGCGCGCATGAGCCCTGCGCCGGGGACGGCGCGCCGCGCACATGCGGCGACACGCCGCGCAGCGTGCCTCGTCGCCGCTGCGGCGCTCAGCGCCCTGGCCGCATGTCAGCCGCGCATGGCGCCGCGGGAGGCCGGACCGCTTCCGCGCAGTGCACCACGCGACACCATACACATCGATCAGCTGCGCGGCACGACGCGCGAGGCGGATCCGCCTGAGCTCGCGTCTGCTACCGATGCCACGGTGGCGGGGCAGGGCGGCGGGGATGCCGGAGTGCATGGCGACGCGGCGGGAGCGGCATACCGCACGAGCGTGACGCCGGTCGCACTGCCCGACGTGGATCGCGAGTTCCGTGGCGTGTGGGTGGCGACAGTCGGCAACATGGACTGGCCGTCGCGCCGCAGCCTGACGACCGCGGAGGCGCAGCAGGAGCTGATCCGCATCCTCGACGCCGCACGCGATCATGGCCTGAACGCCGTCATCCTCCAGGTGCGCGCGGCGGGCGATGCGTTCTACGATTCCGACATCGAGCCATGGTCGGACTACCTCACGGGGGAGCAGGGTCGGGCGCCGGATCCGTACTGGGACCCGCTGGCGTTCGCTGTCGAAGAGGCGCACGCGCGCGGGCTCGAGCTCCACGCGTGGTTCAATCCGTTCCGCGCGGGCTTCGTGGCAAAGAAGGCACCGCTCGCTGCCAGCCACGTCATCCGGCGTCGCCCGGACCTGGTACGTCGCTACGGCACCCATTACTGGATGGACCCCGCCGAGCCGGATGCACGCCAGCAGGCGCTCGACGTCATCAGCGATGTCGTGCGCCGCTACGACATCGATGCAGTTCACATCGACGATTACTTCTATCCGTACCAGGAGCGTGACTCTCGCCGGCGCCTGATCCAGTTCCCGGACGACGCGACGTGGCGCCGCTACGGCATGCAGTCCGGCCTCAGCCGCGCCGACTGGCGGCGCGCGAACATCGATCGCTTCGTGGAGCAGCTGTACGGCACGATTCGCCGCATCAAGCCGCACGTGCGCGTCGGTATCAGCCCGTTCGGCATCTGGCGACCGGGCCATCCGGAGTCCGTGCGCGGCCTCGATGCCTACACCGAGCTCTACGCCGACTCGCGCAAATGGCTCACCAACGGCTGGGCCGATTACTACGCGCCGCAGCTCTACTGGAAGACGTACGCGCCGCAGCAGGATTATGCCACGCTGCTGCAATGGTGGTCGGATCAGAACCGGCACGGCAGGCACATCTTCGCGGGTAACATTCCGAACAGCGTGAGCGGCGGCGCGCGCGGCTGGAACGCGACGGAGATCCTCGATCAGATCCGCATCACGCGCGAGCAGCCGGGCGCAGCCGGCAACATCCACTTCAGCGCGTCGAGCCTGCTGCGCAACCCCGATGGTCTCGGCGACGCATTCCGCGCACACGTATACGCGCAGCCAGCGCTCGTACCGGCGTCACCATGGCTTTCGCCGGGCAGACTGCTGGCGCCGCAGGTGGCCGTGGTGCAGGACGAGCGGAATGCGAGGACGATTGTCGAGCTGAAGCCGGGGACGTCGACGCCTGCGACCTGGGTCCTGCGGGCGCGCTGGGGATCCGCGTGGCGCACACGTCTCATCCCCGGCCGAACGCGCGATATCCATGTCGAATGGATAAACGGCGAGCCGGCCGATGTCATCGCTCTCAGCGCCATCGACCGCGCCGGAGTGGAAGGCGTGGCAGCCGTAGTCGAGAGGATCCGCTGAGGCGTCAGGCGCCCTGATGGGCCGCGCGCCGCAGGCCTGACGCGGCCTTCGCCGGAACACTTGCCTGGGGTGGCATCGGCAGCTGCAACACGGGCACGTCCTCGACGGGCGCGGCCGACCGGCGACGTCGCAGCCGCATGTGCGTGCACGCCTTCGCTTCACACCCGACGCGACGCGCCACCTCCCGCCAGATCCTGCCGTGCTCCCGATGTCCATGCACCAGCCACGCCTCTATGTGCGCCATCTCGTGCAGCACCGTGTCGAGCAGGGCGCGCTCGTTGCCCGGCAGCAGCAGGTCGATGTTCAACGCCAGCTCCGCGACCTTGCGGTCGCCGCGCGTCGTCCGCGCATAGCTCACATGGCCGAAACGCCGCGACATCCGATCGCTCAGGCGGATCGGCAGCGGTTCCGGCAGACTCCCCCGGAAATGTGAGGCGTTCAGGGCCGAGTACACAGACTCCAGGTAACGCAGCTGCCGTGGTGTGCCGCAGCTCGCCACCGGCTCGCCCAGGCCGTACTCCGCTACCTGACCTTCATGCCACTCACGCATGTGCTCGATCGAGTCGCGGAACGCACGCGAACGGGATGGCGCAGTGGTGAACGTCGCCACGGCATCGATCACCCGTGCCGGAGCCGCCCGGAAGCAGTCGTGGAGGTTCAGCCGGCGACGATCCGCCGACAGCGAGATCAGGCGCGACCGGTTCGGCCGGAAGCGCACTTCACGAAGGAAAACCGCGCCCCGCATCCGCAGCGCGCCCAGCAGCTCGTCCTCCGTGAGCCATGACAGCTCCAGCGTCAGCTGGAGAGCGGAATCCTGACGGGTACGACCGCGGCGCGGGGTCATGCGGGAAGATAATCCTGGTTGCAAGTGCTGCCCGGGCCGCTGCCGGCCCCGAACGGGACACGGGCAAACGCCGGGCCAGCTGCCGGCCGGGCCGCGCGCGCCCGCCCGGCCGGCAGCTCCGTCACCTCTCGACCGGGTAGTCCGTCCTGCTCCAGTCGATGAACGAACCGTCATACAGCTTCACGTCGTAGCCGAGGTGGCGCGCGACTGTGTACAGGAAGCTGGCCTGCCCGCCCGTGCGGCAGTACGCCACGATGGTGTCATCGGGGCCGACACCGGCCTGCTCGAAGATCTGGCGGAGCTGGGCTTCATCGCGGAGCTTCGGGTTGTCGGCCGACTCGACGAGCGTCTGCCAGAACACGTTGCGGGCGCCGGGAATGTGGCCGGGCCGGTCGATACCGTCGCCCGGCGTTGCGCCGGAGAACTCCGCGGGCGGGCGGGCGTCGAGGATCGCGACGCCTGGATCGTTGAGGCGGTCGTTGACCCAGTCGGCGTCGACGATCATATCGTCGCGCACGTCTGCGTCCAGGTCCACACCGCGGCTGTCGGCCGGGGCAGTGGCGGCGGCGCCGCCGGCAGGGCCGGTCGAGGGCGCAGTGGCGAGGGCGGCGGGGCCGCCATCCAGGAGCGCGGCGCGCTCGCCGAGGCCGAGGTAGTCGAGAGCCGCCCAGGCGCGGCCGGCGGGAATCGGTTCACCGACGATGAGCATGCGCTCGCCGCGGACACCGGCGGCCTCGAGCATTGTCTCCATGCTGTCGGCCGACGGAAATTCGTTGGGAATGCCGTCGCGCTCCACGCTGAACGTGGAGAGAGGCACGAAGATGCTGCGGGCGTGATCGCCGGAGCGCACCGTGCTGTCTCTGCCGACGAAGACGATCTGATCGCGTGCGGATGCGCTGTCCGCGAACAGGTCCACGGCAGCCCGGTCCCCGCCCGGCATGGCGGCGGTCGTGTCGGCGGCCAGGTCCGGCTCCGGATCGGGGTCGGTGTCCTGTGCGCATGCGAACAGGAATGCCGAGCCGAGCATTATGGTGATGGCGCGTGCGTGCATGATGGTCCCCTCGATCGCAGGTAGACGTATGTGCGGGAGGGGCGCAAGATCCGGGCGCGCCGCAACTCGATAACGGCCTGTCCGTACGGAGAGCTGGAAACCGATCCTTCCCCCGCTGCAACCCGTTGCGCCGAACCTGTGTCTATGGTACGGAAGCGAGGAGGCAGCGGCACCGTGGACCCCGGCACCGGGACCCGTGAGCGATACAGAACTGATTCAGGCGGTCCTGGCCGGAGACGGCAGGGCCGAGCGGGCGCTCTACGACGCCCACGTCGACCGTGTTTTCCGCCTGTGTTACAGGATGGCGAACGGCGATGAGGCGCGTGCGCAGGACTTCACGCAGGAGACGTTCGTCCGCGCATTCAGCCGGCTCGGCGATTTCCGCGGTGCCTCGGCGCTCGCGACATGGCTGCACAGCATCGCGGTGTCGGTATCGCTGAACGGGATGAGGCGGGTGAAGCGATGGGCCGAGCGGGAGACGGCACTGGACGATGTACCCGAGCCCGGCACCGAGCCGCGTCGTGCGGAGCCGGACCTGAAGACGAAGCTGCGGCGCGCGATCGCGCAGCTGCCGGAGCATTACCGGGTGGTGTTCGTGATGTACGACATGGAGGGATACACGCACGACGAGATCGGGGCTGCGCTGGACATGCCGGCCGGCACGTCGAAAGCGCGACTCTCACGGGCCAGGGCGAAGCTTCGCGAATCGCTGGCCGAATTTGCCGGAGAATGGGCGTCATGACGCAGGATGAACGGATGGACGAGCTGATGGGACGCGCGCTGCGCGAAATCGATCCGCCACCGCCCACGCCGCGTGAAGAGATCTGGGCGCGGATCCAGGCTGAGCGGTCCGCGCAGGCGTCACAGCCGGGCGCGGGCTCGAATGGGGCAGGCGACGTGATCGCGCTGCGGCCGCGCGCACGACGCACGACGTGGATCCCATGGAGCGCTGCGATTGCCGCAACGCTGGCGGTAGGGATCGGTCTCGGCCGCATCACACGGGAGACGACGCCCGTTCCGGCCGCGCCGCCCATCGCAGACAACGCCGCCGATCAGCCGGCCGGTGCCGTACCCGCCGCGTACCAGGTCGCGGCGACGCAGCACCTGCGGCGCACCGAGACGCTGCTCGCATCGCTCGCCGTGGACAGCCGCCCCGGCGGTGCGCGCGAGATGTCGAGCTGGGCACGCGAGCTTCTGACTGACACACGTCTGCTGCTCACGTCGCCCGCGGCCGAGGATGCCGCTACACGCAGACTGCTCGAGGATCTGGAGCTGGTCCTCGCGCAGATCGCCGGGATTCCGGAAGCCCGTGCGGAACAGGAAGTCGAGCTCATCCACGATGGAATCAACCAGAGCGACGTGCTGCTGCGACTGCGCGCCGCCACTGCGGGCCCCCGGCTCGTGGGCACCTGATGGAGAATAGAGTCATGCACGCAATCGTTCTGGCGCTCG
>DATHUY010000112.1 GCA_035461765.1 Longimicrobiales bacterium | reverse complement strand
CTTGCCGGTTGTCGCCTGCGCGTGGCCGCTTGTCACAGACAGCGTGACAAATAGAAGCGTTGCGGCCAGCGTGGAGGCGATGCGTGCGACCGCCTTACCAAGCATGGGGGATCCTCCTGGGTGGTGCGGAAAGGGAACTGTTGGTGCTGACTGGACGCGGGCCACCGGTCGAATGGCTCCGCGCACGAGTGTCGTCTGACTCGAGACCAAGGGCAGCACTCGCTGCACTGGGGCGTTCGGGCCCCGGCGAATTGGTGGTGACTCCGATTACTGAGCTGAGCGCGGGCAGTTTAGTGTTGTTCAAGTTGCAGGTCAAGCTCACTGGTACGGACGCGAAGGCGCGCCCGGTGACTGCGGTCGTCCGGGAGTCGGAGTACCATCGTTTCGGCATAACAACGCGCGGCCCCCCCGAACCATGACAGTAGAGGTGGTGTAGATACCTTATTCCACTGGAGATTCCCGCCGCCGGTCCCCGGTCCGGCGTCCCGCTTCGGAGCTGTTCATGAGACCGCTTCACGTTCTTCTCGCCGGTCTGGCGCTGAGTGCTGCGCCCGGTGCTATCTCCGCCCAGCATGCGGACTTCGGCCCTTTCCAGGACTCACTGGCCGCCATCTCCGACGTCCCGCTCCTGTTCCGGATGGAGCGCGCGGTGGAGCCGCCCGGCGCCGCGCGCCAGCTCGAGCCCGTGGTGCGCCGCGGCCTGATCGCGCTCCGGATCTGGGAGCTGACGGGCGACCGGGCCGATGCCGACCGCTCGCGGGACGTCTTCCGGACGGCCGCCGAACGGTTTCCGGCGGAGATCTGGGGTCATTACGGACTCGCGCTCGCGCTCGCGCACGGGCCCGAGGTCCGGCTGTCCGTGCCCGGGGGGGTGCTGAACAGCGTAACCGTGGGGCAGTCCTTCGCGGAGATCTTCGGCCGCGACCCGAAGTCGAAGGCGCGGCGCTCGCTCCGCCGGGCGCTGGAGCTCGACCCGTCGTTCGGCGATGCAGCCGTCCTGCTGTCGGAGCTGGCGGTGGCGGATGGCGGCAGGAGCCGCGAGCTGATCGAGGAAGCACGCAACGCGCTGCGGGCGGTGGATGCCGCCGGCGGCATGACGCCGCGGAGCACACGCGCGCTGGCCGATATGGAGATCGCGCTCGGTAACTATGCCGCGGCAGGAGAGCTCTCCGACGATGCGGAAGACGCCGGCGTCCTGCGCACGCGCGCGATCGCGCTCATGCTCCAGCCGGGATCGGAGAGGGAGGGCGCCGCCGCGTACTGGCAGGGTATCGAGCTCCTCACCGAAGAGACGGCCCGCCAGTACTACCGCGACGTGGAAGTGCTGCTCACGCCCGCGGAGGAAGCGGACTGGCGCGCGGCGGACCTGGAGGGTCGCCGGATGTGGTTCGACCGGTTGTGGGCAACGCGCGCCGCGACGGGCGGCGTGACCGCCACGGAGCGCATCGCCGAACACTACCGCAGACTCACGGCCGCGCGCTCCCGCTACGTGCGCAACTCCGTCCGGGGCACGGACAGCCAGGGCGTTCTGCTGGCCGGCGAGGCGCCGCAGCGATTTCCATTCGATGACCGCGGTGTCGTCCTCATCCGCCACGGCGAGCCGCTCAGCGTCATCCGCACGACGCATCGCGGCGTGCTGCCCAACGAGAGCTGGTATTACGAACTGCCCGATCACGGCGGCCAGCTGTTCCACTTCGTCGCCTCGCGCGGGACCCAGAACTTCTCGCTCGTGCGCGACCTGCTCGAGGCGATGGATCCGACACCGGGCCTCGACACGGATCCCCGCGCCGGCGCTATCCTCTCGCTCGTGGGCGACCGCGCTCCCTACGAGCCGCGCTACCGCGCGGTATTCGGTCGGCTGAACCGGCTGCTCGCCCAGGCGCCCGGCATCAACCTCGAGGGCACCGAGATGCGCAACCTGCTCGAGGTGGCGGATGCGGAATACCGCAGCGGTGCGCGTGCCGCCATCCGCACAGATTCATACGAGCGCAGCTACACCGACGCGCTGCCGTTCCATCACGATGTGTTCACGTTCCGAACGCCGGAGGCGCGCACCGACCTCACTGCGGCATTCGCCATTCCCGCCGGCCTGCTGGAGCCTCGCACGGTCGATGGCGGCGTGGAGTACGCAGTTCAGTTCTCGGTGATCGTGACCGATACGCTGTTCGACGTCGTGACCCGGCGCGACAGTGTCATTCATTTCCGCTTCGCACGGGCGCCCGCTCCGGAGACGCTCGTGCGCACGAATCTCAGCATGGCCGCGCAACCATCCGATGATGCCGTCTACCGCCTGGTCGCCGCCGACTCCGGCAGCGGGCGCGGCCAGCTGGTGACCGGCACGAGCACGGTGCGCGACTACACGGACACCGGTGTCATGGTGAGCGACATCGTGCTGGCGCACCCGGATTCCGTAGGCGACTGGCGGCGCGGTGGCGAGACGTTCGCGCTCGCGCTCCCGCGTGAGTTCGCACGTGACCGCCCCTTCACGATCTACTACGAGGTCTACAATCTCACGCCCGATCGGACGTTCTCCACACGTATCACGGTGGAGCCGGTGGAACGCGGCGGGGTGCTCGGCGCACTGCGCGGGCTATTCGGAGGCGGACGCCGCGCCGTAGACGTCCGGTTCGACGATGTCGCTGCGCCGGACGCCGACGGGGTCATGCCGCAGACGCGCGAGCTGGCCAGTGATCTGGCGCAGGGGAGCTACCGCATGGTCGTCACCGTCACGACTGCCGACGGGCTGACCGCGTCGACATCATCGGAGTTCACGGTCGAGCGCTAGCGTCCGGCGGATTGGTGTCAGGTTGTCATGGGCGTGGGCACGTGCACGGGCATGTGGAAGGCGCACGCAGTTTACGGGCAGAGGCACGGGCAGCATGCCACCAGGGCCGTCCCTACCTCGTTCCTCCGCGCAGCGAACCTGCCCCGGAAATAGTCGGGGAAGGTGACTCACGCGAAGGAAGGCTGGCTGCCTCTGCCCGTGCCCCTAAACGTGTGCGTGCGCCTTCCACATGCCCCTGCCTCTGCCCATTGCCCATGACAACCTGACACCGCCGTTAGAGAAGGAAGGGGCTGCCGCAGCACCGCACCTCACCCGGCGAGCACACGAAGCAGCGCCCGCGCCTTGGCGAGCGTCTCCTCGTACTCCCGCCCCGGATCGGAATCCGCGACGATGCCCGCCCCTGCCTGCACGTACGCGACACCTTCTCTCACGACGATGGTCCGGATCGCGATGGCGGTATCCATCGTCGCGCCGCCGTACGCGAAGTACCCGACGGCGCCCGCGTAGATGCCGCGCCGCACCGGCTCCAGCTCGTCGATGATCTGCATCGCGCGGATCTTCGGCGCACCGGAAACCGTGCCGGCGGGGAAGCATGCGCGGAATACGTCCATTGCGGACATGCCTTCGCGCAGCTCGCCTTCCACCTGGCTGACGATATGGAGGACGTGACTGTATTTTTCGACGCTCATGAAGGCCGGGACCCGCACGGAGCCGAAGCGGGCGACGCGCCCGACATCGTTGCGGCCGAGGTCGACGAGCATCAGATGCTCCGACCGCTCCTTCCTGTCCGCGAGCAGATCAGCGATGAGGGCCTCATCCTCCGCGTCGGTTCGGCCGCGCGGCCGCGTCCCCGCAATCGGTCTCACGGTGACGGTCCGGTCCTCGACGCGCACCAGCACTTCGGGTGAGGACCCCACGAGGGCAATGCCGTCGAGCTCCACGAAGTACAGGTAGGGCGACGGATTGAGAGCGCGCAGCGCGCGATACAGATCGAAGGGGTCGCGCGGCGCCGGCACGGTGAGGCGCTGGCTCAGTACCACCTGGAATGCGTCGCCCGCGGTGATGTATTCGCGGATCCGCTCGACGTCGTTTTCGAATGCGGCTCGTTCGTAACTGCTCTCGAATGCCACGTCGGTGGTTGCAGTGGGCAGCTGCATCTGGGCGGGACCGGATCGATCCGCCAGCGTTGCAACCAGTCCGGCCAGCTTCAGGACTGCTTCGTCGTACCTCGCACGCAGATCCTCGCGATCGCCGACATCCTCGACGTCCACGAGTGTGACAGCGTGCGCCCGGCCGTAGATGTTGTCGATCGCGAGGATCGTGTCCGTGAACAGCAGCAGCGCATCGGGGACATCGGGATCCGCCGGCCGCGAATCCGGCAGTGCCTCGATGCGGCGCACCACATCGTAGCCGAGGAACCCGAGCGCGCCGCCGGTGAAGCGCGGCACACCGGGCACATCGGCAACGCGCACGGCGCGCAGGCGTGCGTCCAGCTCGGCGAGCGGGTCGGGTACCTCGCGTGGTGCACTCCACCCGCCGTCCGGCGCCCACTCACTCACGCGGCCGTCCGCGGCCAGGCGCCACGCACTCTTCGGCGCCGTGCCGACGAACGTGTAACGGGCCCACTTCTCGCCGCCGACCAGTGACTCCAGCAGGAACCCGAACGGCGGCTGGCGCAGCTTGTGATAAGCCGTCACGGCAGTGTCGGCGTCAAACAGAAAGGAGTGCATGACCGGGACGGCCGTCGCCGTGCCCGCACGCACCACCTCCAGGAACTCGTCGAAACTGAGGTTGATCATGCGGAGGAAAGTAGGAATTTCCGGCGTCACGGGAAGGAGGGCTGCGGGCGAGGCGCCGGCAGGCAGCCGCGCGCGCGGGCGCTGCACCCGGCCGCGCGAGCGGCCCCCGTGCCTTCCGCCCCACCGCCGGTGCCCCTATCTTTCGCGCTTTGCGGCCACGGACGACGACCAGTGACCATATGAGCATGATGACAGACGCGCGCCGCCCGACCACGCGGGTACAGGCCGCGGCGGAACCGTACCGTCCGCCATACCTGGCTGCGGCGCTCGCGTCCGCGGGAGTATTCCTCCTTTACGTGATATCGCTCGCGCCGACCACGGCGTTCTGGGATACGAGCGAGTACATCGCGACTGCCACGATCATGGGCATCCCCCACCCGCCGGGGAACCCTCTCTTCGTGGTGCTGGCGCGTGCGTGGGACCTGCTGCTGTCGCCATTCGGGCTGCCCACCGCAGTGCGGATCAATCTGTTCAGCGCCATGATGAGCGCACTCGCGCACGGCTGCTGGTTCCTGCTCGCCGACCGGATCCTCTCGTTCTATTCGACCGACCGCGTGTTCCGCCTCATCGGCGCGACCGCAGCCGTCCTGGTGAGTGCCACGGCGTTCACGGTGTGGAATCAGTCGAACGTCAACGAGAAGGTCTACACGGTATCGCTGTTCACGATCGCGCTGCTGTCGTGGCTGGCGTTCCGGTGGCGGGACAATCTCGGCGAGGGCAAGGATGACAACCTGATCCTGCTGATGCTGTTCATCCTGGCGCTCTCGGTCGGCAATCACCTCATGGCGTTCCTCGCCGCGCCGGCGCTCGTCGTCTACATCCTGGTCGTCGAGCCGCGCACGCTGCTGAACTGGAAGCTGTACGCGACCGGACTCGTCGTCGTTCTGCTCGGCCTGTCCGTCCATCTCTATCTGCCGATCCGCGCAGGCCTCGATCCGGTCATCAACGAGGCGGACCCGACCTGCGAGACGGTCGGCTCGGCGATCGTCAGCGTCGCGACCATGGGCCGCGCCGGCTGCGCGGAGCTTTCCGATGCGCTTCAGCGCCGGCAGTACGACAAGCCCTCGATGTTCAAGAACCCGATCGCATATTCACAGGGTTATGATGTTCCGCGCGGCGCCGGACTGCTGGCGGCGCAGTACGCAAACTATGCGCAGTACTTCGACTGGCAGTGGGCGCGTTCCGTCAACGGTCTGATGTCCTACTTCGCGCCGCTGCGCACGATCTTTACTCTCCTGTTCGTAGGCCTGGGCATATTCGGCGCATGGTCCCATTTCAGACGCGACCGCACCAGCTGGTACTACTTCGCACTGCTGTTCGTGACGCTCGCGTTCGGCCTCACGTTCTATCTCAACTTCAAGTACGGATACTCGTACCCGGGCGTGACGCGCGAAGTGACCGAGGTGCGCGAGCGCGACTACTTCTTCATCGTCAGCTTCTCGCTCTGGGGCCTCTGGGCGGGCATCGGCATCGCCGCGCTGTGGCTCTGGCTCTCCGACCGCGTGGATGCCGCCGACGGGGCTGTGCGCGGTGCCGTATTCGATCGTGCCGCCTCGTCCCTGCGACATTCGTGGAAGGCCGCACCCGTGCTGGTGCTCGCGCTGATCCCGCTGTTCGCGAACTGGAGCTGGGCCGATCGCAGCAATGATTATGCGGCGCGCGACTGGGCGTACAATCTCCTCATGAGCGTGGAACCGTACGGCGTGCTGTTCACGAACGGCGACAACGACACGTTCCCGCTGTGGTACCTGCAGGAGACGGAAGGCATCCGCCGTGACGTGACGGTCATCGTCATGAGCTACCTCAACACACCGTGGTATGCGCGCCAGCTGCGTGACCTCACGCAGCCGTGCGCGCCCGGCGAGTCAGCCAGCCAGGACCACACGCGTATCATCTGCCAGCGACCCTATGAGCCCGATAAAGGTCCGGCGTTCTATCGACCGTTCGTTACGCAGGGCGATCAGCCAGGTGTGAGCGTGGCCGAACGCGAGGGCGGCGCGCCGACCACTTCCATTCTGCCGCTGAGCGATGCTGATATACAGGAAGTGACGAACACGCCGCCGTTCCGGCTGCAGGCTGCCCGTTCCTTCAACGCGGCCGGCATCCAGACGCTGCTGCCGGAAGGTACGGTGATGGTGCCCGCGGACTTCTTCATGGCGCAGATCATCCAGACCGCCATGGGCGACCGGCCGATCTACTTCGCGATGACTACGCAGGCGTACGAGGAGCTGAACCTGCGACCGTACCTGGTCCGTCAGGGTGTCGCACTCAAGCTCAATGACGGGCCGGTCCAGCCGGACTCGGCGCGCGGCATCTACGCGGTGCCGCCGAGCGGTCTCACCGGTGTCATCGGTCCATACATCGACATGCCGCGTACGGAGACGCTGCTCAGCGAAGTGTTCATGCACCGCGGCGGCATCCCCGACGAGTGGGGCCACTGGGTCGACATCGCGACCGAGGGGATCCCCGCATACTACGGCTACACGCACCGGGGTATGGCGCTGGTCTATGATGCGCAGGGCCAATCGACGGCTGCGCAGCGACATCTGCTGCTGAGCGACAAGTGGATCGAGCTGGCCAACAAGCGCTACTTCTCCGAAGTCGGCCAGTAGTCGGCGCGGCGCTCGTACTGAGCGCCGCGTCCCTCTGGGCCACGTTCGGCATCTTCGCGAAGTACCTCTACCAGGCGGGACTCGAGCCTCTCGAGGTTGCCAGCGCACGTGCCGGCGTCGCCTTTGCCGCAGTCCTGCTGATCGCTCTGGCACGCCGGCTGCGCGGCGTGCGCGTGCCGCTGCGCTCGATGCCCTTTTTCGCCGCGTACGGCATTGCCGGCTTCGCCCTCTTCGGGCTGCTCTTCCTCGCCGCGCTCCAGCGCACCACCGTATCGATCGCGGTCGCGCTTCTCTACACCGCGCCGGCTTTCGTCGTGCTGATGTCCGTCGTGCTGTGGCGCGAGCGCTTCGGACGGCTCCGCATGATCTCGCTCGGCCTCGCCCTCACCGGCGTGATGCTCGTGACGGGGGCCGCGCAGGCCGTTCTGCGCGGCACAGCCGCCCTGCCCTTCCCGGCACTTCTGTTCGGTCTGGGATCCGGACTGGGCTACGCGCTCTACACGCTTTTCAGCAAGGTCGCCAGTGAGCGTTACGGCCCCGTCGCCTCGGTGTTCTGGTCCTTCGCGTTCGCGGCGGCTTCGCTCGGAATACTCGCCTCACCCGTGACGCCGTTCCTGCGCGCGCCCGACCAGGCGGTGCTGCTCATCGGACTCGGCATTGTGCCGACCCTGCTGCCGTACGCCCTCTATATCACCGCGCTGAAGCATCTTCGCGCCAGCACGGCTGCAATGCTGGCATCGATCGAGCCGGGCATAGCAGCGCTGCTCGCCGCAGTGCTGCTCGGAGAGAGGCTGGAGGCACTCCAGATGATCGGCATGGGGCTGGTCGTGTGTGCCGCGGTGCTGCTGGCCCGGCAGGCGAGCACAACAGATCAGCGGATCGTCTCGCCCAGCACCTGAACGGTCTCGCCGGTGATACCGCGGGAGCCGGGCCCGGCGAGGAACAGCGCGACGGTCGCCACATCATCGCGACCGACATACGTCACATCCTCTCCCATGTCCGCGCGATTCTGATCCGTATCCATCAGGCCGGGCGCGATGGCGTTCACGCGTACGCCGTTCGCCTTCTCCTCGATGGCAAGGGAGCGGGTGAGCGCGACGACTGCCGCTTTCGCGGCACTGTATGCGGCGAGCTTCGCCACTGCGCGCGTTGCGGCGGGCGCCGCGAAGTTGACGATCGAGCCGCGGCTCTCGCGCAGAAGCGGCAGTGCAGCGCGCGACAGCCGCAGCGCGGTGCCAGCGTTCCGCTCGATTTCACGCTGCCACTCCTCCGGCGTCGTGTCCTCCACCGTCGCGTTCACGGACAGACCGCCAGCAACGTTGATCACCGCGTCGAGCCGGCCGAACCGCTCCTGCGTAGCCTCGATCAGGTGCGCGACATCCTCATCGCTCGTGAGATCGGCGCGTACCGCCAGCACGTCACCGTGGGGCGTCAGAGTCTGCGCGGTCTCATCGAGCGCGTCCGACCGTGCGCTGATGACGACGCGCGCACCGGCGTCGAGGAACCTGCGGGCGATGACGTATCCCAGCTGGCCGCGATCGGCGGCGCCCGTCACGATGGCTACGCGGTTGATCATGTGCACATCTCCGGTTCCGCTCGACAACGACGCCCCTCCGCGATCGACGATCGACACGAGCGCGAGCAGGACGGCGCCACCGTAATAGACGCCGTAAGGTTCCAGGTTGGGGATGAGAACGGTCGCGGCGAGCAGGATACCGAACGCGCTGCCTGCCACCGCGGCGGCCGCGACTGCGCCCGCGCCGACGCTTCGGTCGCGTGCGTGCAGACCCGCCAGCAACGCACCGCCCGCATAACCCGGCAGCGCGAGTGCGAGGAGCACCGACAGCGCGCCGCCCCACGCCAGCTCCCGCAGCGGCGGGCGCGCGCCCCACAGGGCGGTCAGCATGCCACCCGCGATGAGTGCGACGATGAACCCCACCCATCGCAGGCGCGTCCTGACGGCCCTCGCGCGCCCGGCCTCAGGCGTTCCCGCCCACAGGCCCGCGGCGATGGCCATCATCGTGGAGGATACCAGCAGTCCGGCCGCCCGCAGGAAGCCCTGACCGGTGTAGAGCAGCAGCGCAGTCCCCGCGCTCGCCGCGGCTCCGAGAGTGACTCCGACAGCCAGCGCCGCAAGCGTGCGGCCGCGTCCTCGCGCTGCCGTCATTCCGCCAGCCGGCTATAGCGGCCGCGATGGTAGAGCAGCGGCTCACCGTCGCGCGTGCCGGCGCCGAGCACTTCGCCCACGAAGATCGTATGATCGCCGCCGTCATAGTCCGCATGAACCCGGCAGTCGACCCAGGCGAGCGCCTCATCGAGCACGGGCGCACCGCTCGCCTCCGTATGGAACGACACACCAGCGAACTTCCCGCCGGCATCGTCCCCGGCGAACCGGCGGGCCATCGCCTCACTGCCGGCCGCCAGAATGTTGATCGAGAACACGCCCGCATGACGCAGCGCCTCGTGCGTATCAGCGCCACGCTCCACGCAGGCCAGCACGAGAGGGGGTGTCAGGGACACGGCGGCAATGGCGTTCGCGGTCAGCCCGCATGGGCCGCCGGAGCGGGTCAGCGTGGTGACGATCGCCACTCCCGTGCTCCAGTGGCCGAGGACATACCGGAACTCTGTCGGACCAGGTTTCACTTCTTCACTTTGGCCGCTCGACACATCGCAAGTCCGACATCCGAAGCCCTTCGCATACGCCGGGCGGCAACCGGCATGACGATGTGAGCCTGACTTTCCGACCGCAGCCCGTCGGCGGCTGGTCCGGCGATTGCCAGCGAAGAACGCGCGCCCGTACTTTGTCGGGGTCATTCGAGGGGGAACAAGGTGGAGCCATGAAGCCAGTGATCCGGATCGCTCACGCCGCAGCCGGCCTGATTGTAATTCTTCTCGCAGGCTGCGACAACGTGAGCTGGGGCGGAACCGACATCGCCGTGGTGCACCCGCCGCCGAAGGCGGTGGAGGCGCCGGAGGGCACGGAAGAGGCGGGGGTCGAGCCGCTGCCGACCGAGCCGGTGCTGTACTACGTCGCGCGGACGGCAGAAGGCGGCTTCATGACGCCGGTCGGACAGATCAGCGGTGACTCGATCGCTCCGATCCGGGCGACGGGCGATGCCGCCACGTACGCCGGCAGGTTCGTCGCCGAGTTCATGCGCCAGGGCGGTGAGTTCACGCTGTTCAGCGGCGGCCGCCGCGCCGGTACGTTCGTCGTTCACAACGCTGGTGTGCCGGAGACCCCGACCTGCCCGCTGCTCCCGACCGCCACCGGCGCACTCGAGCTGTCGAGCAATGTAACCGCGGTCGAGTTCCTCGCGCTCGCCCGTGCGGACGCGCCGACGGTTCCGCCACGCGCCGACCGCCCCGAGGTGCCGCCCGGTGTTCGTGCGCGCATCGCCCCCATCCTCGCGGAGCGCGCCGTGCGCGCGCGCGGCGCTGAGCTGCCCGGCAACTGGGCCGCGGCGCTCGAGCAGGTGACCGCGTTCCCCACCGGCGCAACCGGTACCAACGCGTATGCCGCCACACTGCTCGTCGGCGACACACTGGGGCCGGGTCTCGATAATACCGGATATTCGCTCTTTTTCATTTTCGCGCCGACCGCGTCGCAGACGGGCTACGACACGACTTACGTCGGGTTCCGCAGCTATCCGGAAACAGGGAAGGCGGCGCCGCGCGTGGTCGACTACCTGGACTGGAGCCGTGACGGCACGCCCGAGCTTCTGCTGCAGGTGTACGGCACATCCGATTCGTGGTTCGAAGCTGTCGGCCTGGGGCAGGACGGCAGCTGGCGCCGCATCTTCCGGGATCGCTGCGAGGAAGGATCGCGCAGCGTGCCGACCCCGGCCGCAGCGGATTCCGCAGCCGCGGCGGACACCGCCACCGGCTGACGTCCGCGCGTCGCTTGTCGGAACGACCCGCCCCGGTTAACCTTACCGCGACAATTCAGACCACGAACGGGGCCTAACGGAAGACCGGTGCAAAACCGGCGCGGCCCCGCCACTGTAAGAGGCCCGATCACGGTCATGTGATCGGTGTGGACCACCCGACGAACCACTGGGCCTGATGGCCTGGGAAGGTGGGTGGCTCCGCCTCGAGCCAGGAGACCGGCTCCGTTCGTGTCCCGATTTACGTGACCCTTCGCAGGGAGGGGTCCGGGACTGCGATGCCGGCATCTGCCGTGGTCGTGCGCACCCGTCCTTCCTGCCGGAAGAGGCGGGTTTTTTCGTGGTTATGGACGGGACTCCGAACGCGCGGCGAGGGGCCGCGCGCCGGTCGTGCGCGACGGCTCGATGCCTGGCGCTGATCGCTCTCTGTGCCGTGTTCTCGATGGGATGCGGCAGCGAGGGCACCAGTTCACGGCGCCCTGCGTCCGATATCGTCGTCGTCGACGATGCGGGCAGGACGGTGGCGCTCGACAGCGCCGCGCGCCGCGTCATCTCCATGATCCCCGCCCAGACCGAGATCGTCGCGATCCTCGCCGGCCCCTCAGTACTGGTGGCCCGTACGCGCTGGGACATGGATCCGCGCCTCGCGCATCTCCCATCGATCGGTAACGCGCTCACGCCGAGTGTCGAGTGGCTGGCGGCCCGGCAACCGGATCTCGTGATCGCATGGCCGGACGCGCAGTCGCGTGACGTGGTGCAGCGTCTGGGTGACATCGGCATCCCGGTCTATGCGTCGCGTGTGGAATCGGTCGCGCAGATCCATTCGATGATCGAGCGGCTGGGAGTGCTGCTCGGTGCCGACGCCCGCGCCGATTCCCTCATCGATGCGATCGATGACTCTCTCGCCGCGGTGCGTGCGGCTGTCGCCGGTCGGACGGCGCCCCGCGTGCTTTACCTCCTCTCCGCCGACCCGCCCATGATCGCGGGGCCCGGCACATTCGTGGATGACCTCGTAACGATCGCCGGCGGCGAGAACGTGTTCGCCGACATGCAGCAGCTGTGGCCGCAGGTGTCGCTCGAGGAGATCGTGCGCCGGCAGCCGGACGTGATCATCCGTCCGAGCGACCGCGCGCTCGACGACCCGCTCGCCGGCCTCGCCGGTGCACCCGGCTGGCGCGAGGTGGCTGCGGTGCGGAATGCACGCGTGTACGCGGTCGATCCGGACCTCTACAACCGGGCAGGCGCGACGGTCGGCGCGGCGGCGCGTGGTCTCGCTGAACGCATTCACGCTGCGGCCGGGCAATGACCGCTTCGCGCACGGACGTCACGCCAGCGGCTGCGCGGCAGGACGAGAACCATGTTCCGCCAGCATTGGAAACGCCGAGCCGCTCGAGCACGGCCCTGCGACTTCTGCTGCTTCTGTTCCTGGCCGTCATCGCGTGCGTCTTCGCACTGTCGGTCGGCGCTGCGGGGCTGCCGATCGGTGATGTAGTTGCTGCGCTCACCGGGTCGGGCGACGCGCTGACGCGCACGATCGTCCTCGAGCTGCGACTGCCGCGCGTCGCGCTCGCTCTTGTGGCCGGCGCCGGACTCGCCCTCGCAGGAGCGGTATTTCAGGCAGTCCTCCGCAACGCGCTGGCGGAGCCATACGTGCTCGGCGTCGCAGGCGGCGCGGCGGTCGGCGCCGTGGGTGCCGTGGTCTTCGGGCTGGCCGTGATCCCGGGCCTGGTCCAGCTCGCCGCACTCGCCGGTGCCATCGGCGCCATGCTGCTCGTGCTGCGCATTGCGCTCCGCGTCGGCCGCGCGCTCGATACTCGCGTGCTGCTGCTCGCCGGCGTGGTTGTCGGTGCGTTCTTCAACGCGGTCATCCTGCTGCTGCTGATGCTCGCCGACGTGGAGAGTTTCCGGTCCGCGGTCTTCTGGATGATGGGCAGCCTGTCCGGTGCGAGCTGGCGCACCGCGCTGCTGCTGACGCTCTACGTCATTCCGGCCATCGTCGTGCTGCTCGCGCTCGCCCGCCCGTTGAACCTGCTGGCCATCGGCGAGGAGACGGCCCTGTTCCTCGGCACACGCGTGCAGCGCGTAAAGCTGGTGGCGTACTTCACGGCATCGCTGCTGGTCGCGGCAGCGGTGTCGGCCTGCGGTGTCATCGGATTCATCGGCCTGATCGTGCCGCACGCCGTGCGGCTCGCCTGGGGCAGCGACCACCGCCTGCTCCTGCCTGCTTCGGCACTGGGCGGCGGCACGTTCCTGCTGCTCGCGGACACCGCTGCGCGCAGCATTGCCGCCCCCGCGGAGCTGCCGGTAGGTGTCGTCACCGCACTCGTGGGTGTGCCGATCTTCGTCCTGCTGCTGCGCCGGAGCCCCGCGCTGTGAACGCGAGAGACCTGGGCAGTACGGCCCACGCGTCTGGCGCAGCGAACGCGATCATTGTGGTGCGCGCGCAGGGCTTGACGTTCCGGTATCCGCGCGGCGAGGTCGACGCCGTCGCCGGTGTCGACCTCGACGTCGCGCAGGGCGAGCTCGTCGCACTGCTCGGCCCGAACGGCTCCGGCAAGTCCACGCTCCTGCGGCTGCTGCTCGGCTCCCTGCGACCCGATGCCGGGGCCATCGAGCTGATGGGCAGGCCGCTCGCCGACTGGCCGCGCAGGGACATTGCACGTGCTGTCGGTGTGGTCACCCAGTCGGAGGAAATGGCCTTTCCGCTCACGGTGCGCGAGCTGGTCTCGATGGGCCGCTACCCGCACCTCGGCGCCTGGCGCACTGAAGGCGCGGTGGACCGGGCGGCGGTTGCGCGCGCGCTCGATCGCTGCGGCCTCACCAGCCTGGCCGCGCGACCGGTGCAGGAGTTGTCCGGCGGTGAGCGCCAGCGCGCACGAGTGGCGCGCGCCCTCGCACAGGAGCCGCGCACGCTGCTGCTGGACGAGCCGACCGCATCGCTGGACATCGCGCACGAGATGTCGCTGTTCGACCTGCTCGCTGAGCTGCGCACGGATGGCGTCACCGTCGTCATCGTGACTCACAACCTCAACATTGCCGCACGCTACGCCGACCGGCTCGTGCTTCTGGATCAGGGACGGGTCGCCGCTGCCGGCGTTCCTGCGGACGTGCTGACACGCGACATCGTCGAGCGTGTCTACCACTGGCCGGTTGCCATCCGTCACGAGGACAACGCGCCGCAGGTGGTACCGCAGCGCGCTGTTGCCAGGGCCGCATTACATGGACAGGAGACGGCGCGGCCCGAACTGCCGTGACGTCCGACATCACTACCTGGAGGGTGAAGTGAAGACGTGCCTGCTCATGAGCGCTGTGGCGCTCGCACTGATACCGTCGGCGGCTGCGTCGCAGACCGTCCCGCAGCAGCCCGATACCGTGCAGCTGAGCGAGCTCGTGGTGACGGCGACCCGGCTCCAGGAACGCATCGCGGATGCGCCGGGCAGCATCACGGTTCTCCGCGGCAGTGCACTCAGAAGCAACGGCAGCCGCACGCTCGCCGACGCGCTGCGCGCGGTGCCGGGGATCTCCATCGCGCAGAGTGCCGGGCCGGGCGCGCTCACATCGCTGTTCATACGCGGCGGCGAAAGCGACTATGTACAGGTGCTGGTCGACGGCGTGCAGGTCAACGAGCCCGGCGGCTCGTTCGACTGGGCACACATGAGCACCGAGGGCATCGAGCGGGTCGAGATCGTGCGCGGACCGGCCAGTGTCCTGTACGGATCCGACGCAGTCTCCGGCGTCATCCAGATCTTCACTCGCGCCGGTGGTACGCACCGGATCGAGGCTGGCGTTACAGCATCGCGCGGCGACAAGGACGCCGCTGACGCAGGCTCGTTCGATACGCGCGGCTTCGATGCCTCACTTACCGGCGGTGCACCCGTGCGCGCGGCCGGTGGTGCCATCGTCCAGTACGGCATCTCGGCTGCGCACACTGCATCGACGGGGCTGTTCGCGTTCAACAGCGACTACGATCGGACCCATGTCGCCGGGCGTGTGAAGCTCGGCGGGACGCGCGGCGACATCGCCCTCACTTCGCGCGTCGCGGACAACGAGTACCACTACCCGACCAGCGGCAGCGGCGCCGTCGTCGACCGCAACCAGTTCTCGACCGGCGGCTCGCGCTCGTTCAGCGCGGACGCTGGATATCGCCTCCTCGCTCCCATCGAACTGCGCGTCCTCGGCACACTGCACGACACGGATTCACGCACCGAGAACCCGCCCGACGGCACCGAGGCCGACCGCTACTGGAGCACGACCGAGCAGCAGCGGCGCGCGCTCGATGCACGCGTCAACGTCGAACTGCCCGGAACCAATGTGCTCACACTCGGTGCCGAGCGTGAGTGGCAGGAGGCGGAAACCGCATTCGAGAGCGTGAGCGGTTTCGGTACTGCCACCGACGACACGCACGAGACACGGACCAACATTGGCTGGTACGCGCAGCTCCACGGCGCCCCCGTGGACGCACTATCGCTCACGCTGGGCGCGCGCATTGATGACAATGAGCAGTTCGGCACCTTCCGCACCGGCCGGGCGGCGCTCAGCTGGCGCTTCGCGCGCGCAGTGCGCGTGCACGCCTCCGTCGGCACCGCGTTCAAGGAGCCGACGTTCTACGAGAACTTTGCAACCGCATACAGTCGCGGAAATCCCGATCTGGAGCCGGAGCAGGCGAACAGCCGCGACGCGGGAGTCGAATACGCCGCGCTCGATGGCCGACTCACGCTCGGTGCGACCTGGTTCGAGCAGCGGTTCCGCAATCTCATCCAGTACACCTTCACCACGCCTTCACCAGACGACCCTAATTACTTCAACGTGGGCGCCGCGCGCGCACGCGGCCTGGAGGCCAGCGCCGCCGCTGCACTGGGCGCACTGAAGATCAACGCCAGCTACACGCTCACGGCGACGCGGGTGACAGACGACGGCTTCGGCGACGATATGGCGTTCCAGGAGGGCCGGCGAATGCTGCGCCGCCCGGAGCATCAGGCCGCCGTCAACGCCTCCATGCGAATAACGCCCGCAATGACGGCGCTGATCGATGCGCGGTATGTCGGCGAACGGGATGATCTCGATTTCAGTGACCCGGAGCAATGGAGCGGAGTGCGTACGTCCCTGAACGCGTTCACCGTGCTCGATGCAGGCTTCGTTTACGGGATCGTGCGCGGCGGCGGGCCGAGCATCGATCTGAGCGCGGGGATCCGGAACCTGCTCGATCGTCAGTATCAGGAGATCCGCGGTTTCCCGACGCCTGGAAGGGTTCTCTACCTGGGGATCCGGGCCGGTACGGGGCTGTAGACACCGGCATATCGTAGCGCCGTGCGCGACGCCGGACGGAACGGTCGACTCCGTCCGGCGCGCCGCTCAGTATCGAGGCGCGGCCTCGGCTTCCTCGCGCAGGGTGCGATAGCTGTCGAACCGTCCCGCATCGACCACTCCCTGCTCGACCGCTTCACGCACAGCGCAGCCGGGTTCGTGCGTGTGGCTGCATGATCGCGCGAAGCGGCAGGTACCGATGAGGTCCGCAAACTCGGGAAAGCAGTCCGGAATCTCCTCCGGCTCGATGGCCCAGAGCCCCAGCTCGCGCAGACCGGGAGTGTCGGCGACATAGCCGCCGCATTCCAGGGGGATGAGTCGCGCACTCACCGTCGTGTGCTGACCCTTGTTCACGGCGACGCTGACATCACCGATGCGCAGTCCCAGTCCGGGCTGCACTACGTTCAGGAGACTCGACTTCCCGACGCCCGACGGCCCGGTGATGACGCTGCGCGCGCCGCACAGGCGGTCGCGCAGGTGCGCCACGCCGGTGCCGGTTTTCGCACTGGTGCGCAGCGTGTCGTAGCCGGCCTTCTCATATGGCTCCAGGAACGCGGCCGCAGCCGATTCATCGGCCTGGTCGATCTTGTTCAGCACGATCAGGGAAGCGAGCTGATTCGCCTCCGCCAGCACGAGGAAGCGGTCGAGCAGCCTGCGGTTCGGGTCGGGCTCGCGGGCGGCGAACACCACCACCACCCGATCGATGTTCGCGACGATCACCTTGGCCTTGCGGCCGTGACCGGGGGCGCGTCGCGCCAGCTCGCTCGTACGGGGCTCGACCGATTCGATTGTCAGGGATTTGTCGGATTGCACATCGATGTGGACAATGTCACCAGCCACGATGCGGTCGCCGGTGCGCTGCTGAAGCTTCAGGCGCCCGCGCAAAGAAGCCTCCGCCACCGTTCCATCCTCCAGCTCGACGTCGTAGACGCCGCCGCTGGCGGAAAGGACGGTGGCGGAGGCCATGCCGTTGCGGTCGTCGCCGATGCTAGGCGGCGAAGCTCTCCAGCGCCGTGCCCAGCTCGCCCTCCCGCAGCCGGCGCAGCGCGCGGTCGCGCAGCTGACGGACACGCTCGCGCGTGACGCCGAGCATGTTGCCGATCTCTTCGAGCGTGTGCTCGCGGCCGCCCTCGAGGCCGAAGTAGAGCCGGACGACCTTCGCATCGCGGGGCGTCAGTGTCTCGAGCGCCTTGTCGATGTGCTCGGCGAGCAGCCGCTCCTCGACCGCCTGCTCCGGCTCGTGCGCCTCGTCCCACATGAAGCGCTCCACCAGCTGGCTGTCGTCGCTGTCGCCGATCGGCGCATCCAGTCGGATCTCCGCCGAATTCAGTGTCGACAGCGATGTGACGACTTCCGGCGTGAGTGATGCCGCTTCGGCCACTTCCTCCAGCGTGGGATCGCGACGCAGCTCCTGCTTCAGTCGCTCCCGCTCGCGGAAGATCCGGGCAAGATCACTCGCGCGATTCAGCGGCACACGCACAGCCCGGCCCTGATTGGCCAGTGCCGCCAGGATCGCCTGGCGGATCCACCACACCGCGTACGAAATGAACTTCACGCCCTGCTCCGGATCGAACTTGCGCGCGGCCGTAACCAGACCGACGTTGCCCTCCTGGATCAGGTCGATGAGCGACACGCCACGGTTCTGGTACTTCTTGGCCACGCTGATCACGAAGCGCAGATTGGCGCGGACCAGCTTCTGGACCGCGTCCTCATCACCCTTCTGCGCACGCCGACCCAGCTCGACCTCCTGCTGTGCGTTCAGCAGCTCGTGCTGGCTCACCTCGCGCAAGTACTGGTCGAGCGCGGACCGATCTTCGGCCGAGCCCGCAAATCCTTCTGATAGGCCGGTACCGCGACGCTTCCGTCGCTTCCGTGCCTCTGTTATTTCCGCCATGTAGCGATCGCCTTCCCCAATGCTGCTCCCGAGCCTCTCGACGTCACGTCGACGACGACCATCCTGCAAGGATTCTGCCCCCGCACCCTCGCGGCAGACCGACTCTGGAGCGTGCGCGGTAGAACCCCGTAACGCAGCACTTGGTTCCGGTCAAGTCCCCTGCCGTCGCGATCACCCATCGGGAATGCCTCTTGCGCCCCGTTCTACGCCGAAAACGGCGGCCGCGGCTCGACCTCGCTGGCCTGGAGAGGATGTGCCGGATCCGCGAAACGGAACGCGGCGGCGGGGAGGATCGCACCTGATACTGGCGCGGGACGCCGGGAAAGTGCAGCCTATGGGTTGCTAGGGCGTCCCGTCATTGCGGACCGGCGTGCCGAGCGGCGCCGGTCCGGTGCGTCGCTGGGCATCCGGCGCGCCGCTCGGTCTGATTGGCGAAGCCGTGATATCCGCGGTGTCGCCGCTCAGCAGACGCTCGACCGGGACGGGTGCGGGCGCGCCGCCGGCCGCGACCGTCTGACGCAGCCGGGCGACGTCGGTGCGCAGCGCGCGCAGGTCCCGGAGCATCTGCTGGCGCGGTGCCGCGGTTCGGAGCTGGGCGAGAATGCGGTCGGCACTCGACTGAATCTGCCGCAGCTTCGATTCGAGGCTGTAGCTTTCTGCCGGGATCCACTCGAAAGGCATGCGGGCCTCGAGCAGCCGGTCGGTCATGGCCTCCGCGCGCAGGAACTCGTCGCCCGCGTCGCCCTCGAGCTCACCGGCCATGGCATTGACGATGTGGCGGTCGAGCCGCTCGAGCAGCTCTTCGAGCGGGGTGCCCGGCCGGATCTCGGCCATGACCTCGATGGTCGCCTGCGGAGAGCTGTCCGGCGGACTCGTCGGACCGCACGCTGCGGCGAGCAGTATGAACACGGGCAGGGCAGTGAATCTCATGATGGTATCTCTGGAGTGGCAATGGTCGTGCCGGTGCCCGAAGCTGCACTCATGAGCTGGAGCAGCGCCGGCATCACGGACCGCGGCCGGCGCCGCGTCCGTAACGAAGACGCGCTCCTGGTACGGCCGCGCTCACGCATTTTCGCCGTCGCCGACGGCATGGGCGGTCACGCCGCGGGTAACGTCGCGAGCCGCGTAGCCATCGAAGTCCTCGACGGCGCATTCCAGCGCGCCCCCTCGCCGCGCATCCGCCCGGCCACGCTCGCGCGGCGCCTGCTCGATGTGTTCAACGACGCCAATCGCGCCATCCTCCAGCACGCCGCTGACCACCGGGAATGCGCTGGCATGGGGACCACGTTGACGGCGCTGGCCCCGCTCGCGACCGGCCGCCAGTGCGTCATTGCACATATCGGCGATTCCCGCGCCTACCGTCTGCGCGACGGCGAGCTTTCCCAGCTCACCTGCGACCACACCTGGGTACAGCAGCAGGTGGACGCCGGTATGTTAACGCCGGCCGATGCCCGCCACCACCCGCTTGCGAGCGTGCTCAGCCGCGTCCTCGGCACCGCGGCCGTCGGGCCGGCCGACACGCTCGTGGTCGATGCCGCACCGAGCGATGTCTTCCTGCTCTGTTCCGACGGCCTGACCACCATGCTCGACGACGACGACGTCGCCCTGCTGCTTGCCCGCCCGCTGCCGCTCGAGCAGCGCGCGCGCGATCTGATCGATGCCGCCAACGTCCGCGGCGGTATCGACAACATCACCGTCGTGCTCCTGTCGCCCGGGCCGGGATGATCCAGGTCGATTCACTCAGTCGCAGCTATGGGGACTTCACAGCGGTGCGCGACCTGACGTTTTCGGTCGCGCCCGGCGAGGTGGTCGGGCTGGTGGGGCCGAACGGCGCCGGCAAGACGACGACGCTGCGTTGCCTGGTCGGCATCATACGACCGACCTCCGGCTCCATACGTGTCGCCGGTCATGACCTTGGAGACGACCCGCTGAATGCGAAGGCGGCACTCGCGTTCGTGCCCGACGAGCCGCACCTCTTCCCGCACCTGACCGTCCGTGAGCACCTGCGCTTCACCGGCCGCATTTACGGCGTCGAGGATGCCGAAGCGCGGGGCGCCGCGCTGCTCGAGGAGCTTGAGCTCACCGATCGTGCCGATGCGCTGCCCGACGAGCTGTCGCGGGGCATGAAGCAGAAGCTCGCGATCGCGTGCGGCCTGCTGCACGACCCGCGTGCCCTCCTGCTCGACGAGCCGCTCACGGGTCTCGATCCGGGAGCGATCCGGCGGATGAAACGCACGATCCGCGAGCGTGCGGAGCAGGGCGCTGCGGTGATCCTGAGCTCACACCTGCTGAGTCTCGTCGAAGAGCTGTGCTCGCGCGTCCTCGTCATTCAGTCGGGTGAGATGGTGGCCATGGGAACGCTGAGCGACATCGTCGCGGAGCGCCCGGGCCTTGCCGGGCGCGGCCTCGAGGACGTCTTCCTCGCGCTCACTGAACGGGCGTGACCGGCGACTTCGCGTATTTCATCGGCTGCACACTCCGCAACAAGGTCGTGCGCCAGGTACGGCGGCTCCGCTCGCCGCGCTACGCGATCGCTGCGCTGCTCGGGACGCTCTATTTCTTCTTCATCTTCGGCGGCTGGGCGATCGATGAAGACATGGGCGGCAGCTGGGTGCGCATGGGACGCTCCGTCGCACCGCTCATGATCGCTTTGTTCGCGTCCTGGTGGTGGCTGTGGGGCGGCCACCGCCACGGCCTCGTCCTCACGCCCGCCGAAATACACCTCCTGCTGCCCGCACCGCTGAAGCGCGCGCAGCTGATCCGCTTCAAGATCATGCAGGCCCAGCCCGCCATCCTGTTTTCCGCCGTAATCGCGACACTCGTTGTACGCGGCACGGGGCTGCACTGGATGCTCCGACTCCTCTCGGTCTGGCTCCTCCTCGCGACACTGCACCTGCACCAGATCGCCGCAACCCTCGTGCACGCCGCCGCGGACGAGCACGGCCGGCATGGATTGCGGCGGAATCTCGTGCCGCTGATGCTGTTCGGAACTGCGCTCCTCATCCTCATCGCGTCGCTGGTCTCCGTCGTCCCCGACATTCGCGCGAGCGGATCCGTGAACGACGCTTTCGCCCGACTCGCGGCAATGCTGGAAGAGCCCGGGCCGCGTTTCGTCCTGGCGCCGTTCCGGCTGCTGCTTTCACCCGCGCTGGCGCCATCAGCCAGTGCATGGCTGGCCCCCTTCGCCGGCGGGTGTGCGCTCCTGCTGGCCCACTACTGGTGGGTCTTGCGCACCGATGCAGCGTTCGAGGAGACGGCCGCGGAAGAGGGCCGGCGCAGGGATACAATGCGGACCGCCGTCCGAGCCGGCGGCTTCTCCCGGCTGAAGTTTGCTCAGCGCGATCGCACGAAGAAGATCGCGCGACCGTGGCTTCCGCTCTCTCCCGGCGGACGCAACGCCTACGCGATCTTCTGGAAGAACATCCTGTACACACAACGATCGGCCCGACCGACGCGCCTCGTTGTCATGGCAGTTTCCGTCGTGTTCCTGCTGGCGGTGACCGGCGATGTCGCTGTGGACGGAATGCGATTCGTCGCGTTCGTACTGCTCGCGATCGCCGCCGCCCTGTCCGTTTTCGGGCCGTTGGGCGTCCGCAATGATTTGCGGATGGACCTGAAGAATATTGAACTGCTGCGTACGTACCCGATTCGAAGTCGCGATCTCGTCGCGGCGGAGATCGCGGCAGCCACCGCGTCACTTACCGCACCGCAACTGCTGCTCCTGGTCGCAGCCCTTGGCGTTCTGGCCGTCAGTGGCTCGCCCGCACCCGGCACGGCTGCGCTGCTCATGCTCGCCGCCCTCGCCGTGCTGCCTGTGGTCAACGCACTCTCATTGCTCATCCAGAATGCGCTCGCGCTGCTGTATCCATCCTGGGTCCGCCTCGGAGAGCAGGACGCGCCCGGCATGGAGGTAATCGGTCAGAACATGATCGTCATGTTCGGCACCATTGTGCTCCTGGGCATTGCAGCCGTCCCGCCCCTCGTCGCGGGCGGACTCGTGGGCGCCCCGCTCGCCATGCTGATGGGTGAGACGGCGCTGCTGCCCGGCGCTGCAGCAGCACTGCTCGCCGCGGGCGGGGAAGTGGTGTTGCTGATCGTCTGGCTGGGTGGCCTCTATGAACGCACTGATCCCGTAACCGCAGGATTGCTTCGCTGACGCGCGCTTTGCACGAGCCGCACTCTCCCCCTAGGTTGGCCCGGTCAATCCGTTCACGCGCACATGGAGAAGCGCGGTGCCATTCATGGACTGGGTATATCTGGACAACAGCGTTCGTGCGTGGCTGATCGCCGCTGCCGTCGCCCTCATCGTCTATGTCGGCACGGACGTGCTGCGGAGGCTGCTGATCCGCCAGATCACAGCGCTGTCCACCCGAACCGACAACTACGCCGATGACCTGATCGCCGATACCCTGCGCCGCACGAAGACGTATTTCCTCCTCTTCATCTCGCTGTACGCCGCATCACGCGTGCTGTACCTGTCCGACAGCCTCGGCACCGCACTGCGCTTCGTCGGCGTGATCGTCGTCGTAGCACAGACCGCCGTGTGGGGCACGGTGGTGATCAACACGCTCGTGACCAGGCAGATGGCGCGGCGCGTGGAGGAGGATGCGGCCACTGCGACCACCATCAATGCCCTGGGCTTCGTTGTCCGGCTCGTCTTCTACAGCATTCTCGTGCTGATGGGTCTGGACAACCTCGGCTTCGATGTGACCGCGCTGATCGCCGGTCTCGGCATCGGCGGCATAGCGGTGGCCCTCGCACTCCAGAATGTGCTCGGCGATCTGTTCGCTTCCCTGTCCATCGTGCTCGACCGGCCATTCGTCATTGGTGACTTCATCATCGTCGATGACCTCGCCGGCACTGTCGAGTATGTGGGTCTCAAGACCACACGGGTCAAGAGCCTGTCTGGAGAGCAGCTCGTGTTCGCCAACAGCGACCTGCTCGGCGCCCGTGTCCGCAACTTCAAGCGGATGTACGAGCGACGTATCGTATTCGGCCTCGGCGTCACGTACGACACGCCGCGCTCAAAGCTGGAGCAGATACCGCAGATGATCCGGGAAGCCGTCGAGCGGCAGCAGAACACGCGCTTCGACCGCGCCCACTTCAAGGAGTACGGCGACTTCTCACTGAACTTCGAGGTCGTCTATTTTGTGCTGGTGCCCGAATACAATACCTACATGGATGTGCAGCAGGCGATCAACTTCGACATCCATCGCGCGTTCGAGAGTGCCGGCATCGAGTTCGCCTATCCCACCCAGACGATCCTCATGGCGCGTGCCTGACCGAGCAACCGCGGCCGGCAACGCAAGGTGCGCGACCGCGATCCGCCGAGCGCCACACCCGTGCTGCTCGATCGTCGTGAGCCGCACCCCCGATGTTACCTTGCCCGGGCGGAGTCCCAGCTGACTGCGCCGAGCGTGTTGATGCCCAGCACCCGCACCTCTTCGCCCTCGGTGAGATCCGGCACGGTGGCGGAGTTATCGACGACGCGTACCGCATTGCGCGGCGGTGCACCTGGCTGCCCCCATTCCACCACGTAGGCCGCGACGTCCGTCTCCGGCAGCGCATCCCATTCCACCTGAGCGCCGCGCGACGTGCGCGTCACGGTGAGATTCTTCACGCGTGATGGCGAGCTGGCCAGCTTCATGAGTGTTGCGACGGTCGTCTTCGACACCTCCGCGACCAGCTGGTGATTGATCGTCTCGAGCTGGTCATGCGTCTGGTGGTAGTGCGGGTTACCCAGGATCGGGTAGCTACCTATCCCGCCCACGATGTCGCCATACGCGTCGTAGTACGCGTGTGCGTCAGTGCTCTTGTAGTACTTCGCGTCATACGTGATCAGATCCGTGAACAGCATCGCCGCGCCGTGCTGAATGTCCCGGATGCCCGGGTTCGAGTAGCGGATCGTGTTGTCGAGGCGCTGATCGTTGGCGAAGCCGATCATGTCGTTGTTCAACGCACCCACAAGCTGATCGCCGTTCTCGACGGCGCGGCGCACGTACTCACGACTCCCAAGCAGCCCCGCCTCCTCACCAGTGAAGAACGCGAAGTGAATCGTCGCCGGCTGCGGCCTCCCGGACAGCACGCGCGCCGCCTCGAGCAGCGCCGCGGTGCCGCTCGTGTCGTCATCAGAGCCGGGTCCGCGCTCCACCGAATCGAAGTGGCTGCTCACCGTGTACAGGACATCCGGCTGCACCGTACCCGGCAGACGCGCAATGACGTTGGCGGTGCGGACGCCGCGCGCCTCGAACCACTGCAGCTCCGGCTCGTACCCGAACTCGCGCAGCTTCGCCGCCAGGTACTCGATGGCTCTTGCGTTGCCGGGCTGCATGATGTGCTTGGAGTCGAACCGGAAGAGATCGAGCTCGTACTGGTAGATGCGGTCCGTCGATACTTCGTTCACGGCCGCGCGCACGTCGTCCTCGATCAGCGCGAACAGCCTGTGGCCTGTGGCGCGGAGTGACTGCTCCGACGCCAGCTGCTCGCGCACACGCGTCTGGACCTCTGACAGGCCCACGCGCTGCCCGAGATTCATCAGATACACGCCGCGCTCCGGAGAGACCGTGTCGCCATCACGCTCCGCAACGATCAGCACCATGGTTCCGTCCGGCGACAACACCCACTCGTACTCCGGCGCTACGGTTCGTACCGTGTTGTTGTGGAACAGGCGCGTCCGCTCGCCGGTGCGCACATCGTACAGGTACGAGCGCCGGTGACGCGCCTCGCCCATGACCGCGAACACATGGTCATTGTCGGTGAAACGCGGCATCAGGTCATGCTGGATCTCCCTCGTGAGACGCACTTCCGCGGTGCTGTCCGGCCCGGTGACGTACAGCTCCCAGTCCTCGCGCGGCATCGCCTGGTAGACGATGCGGCTGCCGTCACGGGAGAGCGCCGGGCTCGACACGGGCTCGCTCCTGCGCACCGCCTCGTGCGCTGTTCCGTCGGCGCGCAGCACGGTGATGACATTGTCGTCGCCATCCTGTCGCACGAACGCGACCGTGCTGCCATCGCCCGAGACCGTCACCTGCGTGCCCTGGTGCGTCGTCACGGTGGACGTGGCGAGATCCTGGATGGCGAAGCTCTGGCGGTCGATCCCGTATAGCAGGCGTTCGCCCGTGAGGAACACGACGTCGCGCTTGGGACCTTCTGCAGTGGTCAGCTGCTGCGCCGCGCCGTCCGCGATACGGTACAGGTGGTTCGTGTCGCCGGCGCCTGCGGGCGCACCGAGCACGTGCAGGCCCGCATCGCCCGGCCGCATCACCACGGCCTGGGGGATGATACCACCGAGATCGACCTGCGCTGCAGCACCGCCGGCAGCATCCCGCACCATGAGCCGCGCGGCAGCAGCCTCGAGTTGCGACACGCGCGAGCGCGCACGGAACGACTCCTGGCTGTTCCTGCTCTCCACGGCCGCAGTCACGGCAGCGCGCGCAGCGGCGAGCTCCGGTGAGTCGGGCACGGTGATGTAATACACGCGGCTGGCACCATCGAACGCCGGCGAGTGCCCTTCGAGCTCAATGCCGCCGGCCACGCGACCGTCCTCGATCCGCGCCACGTGGGCACGGCGATCGACGCCGCTGCCCGTTTCCCAGCTGACGTGGCGACCGTCCGGCGACCACGCGACCGAACGTCCATCTGCGGCGAGCTCCACTGTGCTGTACAGCTCACCGGTGAGAATGGCCGCGGGCTCCAGCCAGCGGTGCGCGTCCGGCCCGCTCAGGAGCCGGTCCAGCTGAGTGAGCGCGTCCGCATACGTGCCCGCCTGCCAGGCGTAATAGGCGGAATCGAACGCGGCCTGGCCAATGGGAGCGCCGGCCTGCGCATGCGTCGACGCCGGTACGAGCAGTGTCGCGGCGGCAGCGGCTGCGACGCGCACGCGGAACGCACAGATCTGCGTCATCGTTCTCTCTCGGCTGGTGGAAGGCGGGAACGATGCGCAGGCGGACGCCCTCGCGCAACAGCGGGCAAGCCCTTTATGATTGCATGACACCAGTCACAGGACACGACGATGATGACGATTGCGGGAAAGCGGGTACTGATCACGGGCGCGAGCTCCGGCATCGGGGCCGCGTGCGCACGGCGCTTCGCGCGCGAGGGCGCGGATGTCATTCTGTGGGCCCGTCGCCTCGACCGCCTTCAGGATCTGGCGGGTCAGATCGAGAAGGAGACCGGCCGCACCTGCCAACTCCAGGCCGTCGACGTGCGTGACCGCGACGCCGTCGTCGCCGCCGCTGCCGAGCTCATCGAGGACGATTCCCTCCTCCCGCACGTGCTGATCAACAATGCGGGCCTCGCCGCGGGGTTCGACTTCGTTCATGAAGGAGATCACGACGACTGGGACCGCATGATCGACACGAACGTCAAGGGACTGCTCAACGTTACACGCGCATTGCTCCCGTCCATGATCCGGCTCGGTCGCGGCCACATCATCAACATCGGCAGCACGGCCGGACACATGACCTATCCGCGCGGCAACGTGTACGCCGCCACCAAGCATGCGGTGCGCGCGCTCACCGAGGGCATGAATCTCGACGTTCAGGGGACGCCGATCCGCGTGTCCAGTGTCGATCCAGGCTTCGTCGAGACGGAGTTCTCGGTCGTCCGCTTCGCCGGCGATCAGCAGCGTGCGGACCAGGTGTACAGGGGGTTCCGCCCTCTGTCCGGCGACGACGTGGCCGACACGGTGTTCTATGTCGCGAGCCTGCCGGACCATGTGAACATCCTGCAGGTCGTGGTCGTGCCTACCGCACAGCGCAACGTGTATGTCGTGGACCGCGAGGCGTGATCACGTGACGACACGGCTGGTGTGCCTGCTCGCCTGTGTGGCGGGCTGCGCGCCCGCCGCGCGGGAAACGACGCGCTCCGCATCGCCCGAGCCCCCGGCCGCCACGTCGCAGCGCGCGCCACAGACAGCGCAACTGGATTTCTGCCCGTCCGATCCGTCCAGTTTCACGCCGGGCGGCGCTCCCAGCACGGACCTCTACTGCATCGAGCTCGTCCCGCGTCCCGATCTGTTCGGGACGGCAACGGGTGTGGTACAGCTCGCGCCCGCACAAACGCCGTTCGGCGCGGCCGTGACGCGCGATGGGCATCACCGCTTTCAGACCACGCTGTTCCTCAACGGGCTGCCCGACCCTGCCGTGCTGGGCGCGTTCACCACATACGTCGCCTGGGCGGCCCCGCCGAACCTGGCCCCGCTCACCCGGCTCGGCCCCGTGAGCAACGGGCGTGTGGCAACCGGCGAGATCGCACTGAACAAATTCTATGTGCTCATCACCGCCGAGCCCGCTGACACGGTCACGACACGGACAGGCCCGGTCGTGCTGCGGGGTTTGTCGCCCAGCACGCGGATGCGCGATCCGCACTTCATTGCGACGGCGCCACGGCCCGCAGCGGCCGGACACGAAGATCACGGCAGTGCCCGCAGCGGCTGGACCATGCCGCCGCACGATCCACGGGTGCCGATGTCGGCCATGGGCGTGGAGCACCTCACGCCGACAGCATCGCCGTTCCTGCCATCGACCACGGACACCGCCGCGGTCCCGTTCGCGCGGCCGCGCGAGCTGCTGCGCGTCGCCGATGGCGACACGATCGACCTCACGGCCGGCCTCGTCCGCCGCTCGCTCAAGGGCCGTGACATCCTGATGTACGGTTTCAACGGGCAGTACCCGGGGCCGCTGATTCACGTCACGCAGGCCGCGACCATCACCGTCGACTTCCACAACGCCACCACGCATGAAACTGCCGTCCACTGGCACGGCATTCGGCTGGACAACCGATTCGATGGCGTCCCGCACGTCACGCAGGATCCGGTGCCGCCCGGCGGGTCGTTCCGCTACACGATCCATTTCCCGGATGCGGGCATCTACTGGTATCACCCGCATCATCGTGAGGACATCCAGCAGGACCTCGGGCTGTACGGCAATCTGCTCGTGGCGCCGGACGCTCCCGGCTATTACGGCCCGAGCCACCGCGAAGAGGTGCTGATGCTGGACGACATCCTGCTCGGCGACGGCGGCCTGGTGCCGTACGGCGGGGAGGCCGCCAGCTTCGCGGTGATGGGGCGGTTCGGCAATGTACTGCTCGTGAACGGCGAACCACGCTGGACAGCAGGGGCACGTGCCGGTGAGGTCGTTCGATTCCATCTGACGAACGCGTCGAACACGCGGACGTTCAACATCTCGTTCGAAGATGCGCGGATGAAGGTGCTGGCCTCGGACCTGAGCCGGTTCGAGCGGGAGGAATGGGTCGAGAGCGTGGTGCTCTCACCGGCCGAACGCTACGTGGTGGACGTGCGGTTCGCGCGTCCCGGACCGTCCGTTCTCACGAATCGCGTGCAGGCCATCGATCACATGGTCGGAGCGTTCCTGCCGATGGTCGACACACTCGGCGTGGTCTACGTCGCGGACGAGCCGGCCCTGCCCGACCTGGCTGCCGCGTTCGCGGAACTGCGGCACCACGAGGACATCACCACCGGAATAGACCGATACAGGCCGCGCTTCGACGACCCGCCCGACCTCGACCTCCGGCTCATGCTGGAGGACCGCGGGCTGCCGTTCGCACTGACGCAGCTCATGCGTCTCGATTCGCTGTACTTCAATCCCGTCGAATGGGCCGGTACCATGCCCATGATGGACTGGCTGCCGACGACCCGCGAGGTGCGCTGGGTGCTGCGCGATGTCGGAACCGGAGCGGAAAATCGCGAGATCCGCCGACGATACCGCGTGGGTGACGTGGTCCGGGTAAGGCTCCGCAACGAGCGGCATTCACTGCATGCGATGCAGCATCCCATCCACATCCACGGTCAGCGGTTCCTCGTGCTGTCCGTCAACGGCGTGCCCACACGCAACCACGTGTGGAAGGATACCGTGCTCGTGCCCGTGGGCATGAGCGTGGAGCTGCTGCTCGAGCTGTCCAACCCGGGGCGCTGGATGCTTCACTGTCACATCGCCGAGCACCTGGAGGCCGGCATGCAGCTGGTATTCGACGTGGATCCGTGACGTCTTGCCCCTGCGGCCCCGCCGTCGTATCCCTTCCCTGTCCCCCCACATCAGGAGCCCGACCATGCGTCCTTTCAGCATCTTTCTGCTTGCCGGCGCGCTCGCGCTGCCGGCGCCTGCGGCCGCTCAGCGCTTCGACCAGCTGTCCCCCGGCGTGCGCGAGATGGTGGCCGTCAGCGAGCCGCTGCTGGCTCTCACGAACGTGCGCGTAATCGACGGTACGGGTGCCGCGCCGCGGGAGAACCAGACCGTCATTATCGATAACGGCCGCATCGCCGCGGTGGGCCCGACCGCTGCCACCGCGACACCGGCGGGTGCCCGCGTGATCGACCTGTCCGGCCACACGGTGTTTCCGGGCATCGTCGGCATGCACAATCACACGTTCTACACGACGTCGTTCGGCCGCAGCGTGCAGCTCAATTACAGTTCGCCGCGTCTGTATCTCGGCTCGGGCGTGACGACCATCCGCACGACCGGCAGCATGTCGCCGTACAGCGAGCTGAACATGCGGAAGTCGATCGACGAGGGGCAGATACCCGGTCCGCGCATGCACGTCACGGGGCCGTACATCTCCGGTGAGGGTGCGGGCGGAGGGATGCACCAGGTCGCGTCGCCGGAGGACGCCCGCCGTGTCGTCGCCTACTGGGCGGACGAGGGCGCCACGTGGTTCAAGTTCTACACGCTCATCAGCCGCGAGGCCATGAAGGCCGCGATCGAGGAAGCCCACAGCCGCGGCGTCAAGCTGACGGGACACCTGTGCTCCGTGGGCTACCGCGAGGCGGTGTCGCTCGGTATCGACAATCTCGAGCACGGCCTCTTCGCCAACAGTGAATACGATCCGAACAAGGAGCCGGATCGCTGTCCGCGCTCGGCGTATCAGTCGCTGCGCGAACTGGACATCGCGAGCGATGCCGTACACGCCACACTGGATGACATGGTGCGCCACAACGTCGCCATGACTTCGACACTGGCGGTCTACGAGCTCAGCATCCCCGACCGGCCGCCGCTCGAGCAGCGCATGCTCGATGCGATGTCACCCGAAACCCGCGAGGAGTACCTCGCCACGCGACAGCGCTACATCGACAATCCTGACGCCGCATCGTCGCCCGAAGTGCTCGCCAAGGCCATGCAGTACGAGCGCGAGTTCGTGAAGCGCGGCGGGCTGCTCGCCGCCGGTGTGGATCCCACGGGGAACGGTGGCGCGCTCCCGGGCTTCGGCGACCAGCGCAACCTGGAGCTCCTCGTGGAAGCCGGCTTCACGCCGGTCGAGGCGCTTCGGATCATGACATTGAACGGCGCGAAGGTGCTCGGCGTCGACGATGAGCTGGGCTCGATCGAGGCCGGGAAGATAGCGGACATCGTCGTGGTCAACGGCAACCCGGCGGCTGCGCCCGGCGACATTCGCAACGTAACCCACGTATTCAAGGACGGCGTGGGATACGATCCGGCGAAGCTCATCGAATCCGTGCGCGGCACGGTGGGGATCCGCTGATGCGACGCGTTGCTGGTGTCCGTACGCGACAGGGACGGAATCCGCTGGTGCGCAGCGCGCTGCTCGTCGGCTGCACCGTCCTCACCGCATGCGCGGTTGCGCAGGCTCCCGCACCGGCTGCACCCGCCGCGGCCGTCGGCCCCGAGCGTGGTACACTCTTCATCGCGGGCGGCGGTGCGCTCGACAGCGCGGTGATCGCACGCTTCGTAGCCACGGCAGGAGGACGGGACGCGCGCCTGGTCGTCATTCCGACGGCAGCCACGGAGGACTCGTTTCCGTTGACGTGGGCCGGGCTCAGGATGTTCCGCGAGGCCGGCGTGGACGACGTGACGGTCCTGCACACGCGTTCGCGCGCGACCGCCGACAGCGACTCGTTCACGGCGCCGCTGCGTCGCGCCACCGGCATCTGGCTGTCCGGTGGACGGCAGTGGCGTCTCGCCGATGCGTATCTCGACACGCGCACCGTGCGTGAGATCCGCGCACTGCTGAACCGCGGCGGCGTCGTCGGCGGCACGTCGGCCGGTGCCTCCATCCAGGCCAGCTACATGGTCCGGGGCGCCGTCGAGTCGAATGCCATCATGATGGCGCCGGGATACGAGGCGGGATTCGGCCTGCTGCGCAACGCTGCCATCGACCAGCACCTCACGGCGCGCGGGAGACAGGATGACATGCTCGGCGTCGTAGCACGCTACCCGAACCTGCTCGGCATCGGGATCGACGAGGGCACGGCTCTCATTGTGACCGGCGACGCCGCAGAAGTCGCCGGCTCCGGGCGCGTGGCGTTCTACAATACTGCTGACCGCGGGGACCTGCCGTATTACTTCCTGTCCGATGGCGATACGTTCGACCTGGCACGCCGGACCGTGACATCGGGCAGCAGGATCAGGCCGCAGACCGTGCGTGACGAAGCGGAGGTCCTCGCCGCGATGAACCGACTCTTCGATGCGATGCGCACGCGTGACACCGCAACCATCCGGTCCCTCGCACATCCCCAGCTCCGCATGTTCATCCCGATGGAGGAGAGCGGCCGCGTGACCGTACGTACCAACACCCTCGACGCATTCATCGCGCAGGTGGCGGCATCGGCGGAGCGGCTGGACGAGAAACCGATACGTCCGGAGGTCCGTGTCGATGGCCCGCTGGCCAGCGTCTGGACCTATTACGAGTTCGTGAGAGGATCCGACTTCAGCCATTGCGGCACGGACGCCTTTCACTTCATCAAGGAGGGCGATCGGTGGATCATCGCGGGGCTCGCATACACCATTCAACGTGAGGGCTGCAGCCGCTGATCCGCAGCAGCGCTGGCGCCGCTGTGCAGTCACCGGTTGCGATCAACGCAGTATCCGGTGATCTTGCGGGCTCACAATCGACGAATCTCACACTGCGTTCGATGCCTGGCGCCACGTACCTGCTGATCCTGCTATACGCCCTCATGCATCCCGGTGCGCCCGCGCTCGCCCGACCGCCGGTCATTGCGCAGCAGCCGCCGGTACCGATCCGGGCGGAGCCTCTGCTCCAGAGGACTCTGCCTGCTGTCGTACCGACGGATCCGGAGCCCGCGCAGACACCCGAGGTACCGGACCGCTGGGCGGCCGCGGTGGACCTCGGCTTTGCCAGCTCCAGCGGCAACAGTGACCTGACCTCACTGACGACGGGCATCCGCCTCAAGCATCTCCAGACGAAGCTGTTCAAGCTGGAGTGGAGCCTCGCGTTCCGCTATGGCGAGAGTCAGGGGACGGTCGTCGCGCGCAATCTGCAGAGCAAGCTGGATTTCGATGTCGGCCCCGCAGCGCGTGTGGCGCCGTTCGTGTTCGCTGCAGCCGAGCGCGACCCGTTCCGGAAGCTCGACCTGCGCGCGCGTACCGGGTCGGGAGTGAAGTACACGTTCTACCGCGAGAGCCCCGGCGAGGCATCCGTGCGGGTGGCGGCACAATACAGCCGTGAGAACTTCACACCGGCGGCAGAGCAGAGTCCGCGGACCGACGGCGCGTGGAGCATGGAGTTCAAGGGGAACCGCGGACTCGGGGAGAACGTGAAGATCGAGAACACCACGACGTTCACGCCCGTCTTCGACGATTTCGCGGACCACAACCTGGAAGTTGCCTCGAAGATCAGCTCGAAGATCTCGAAGCACCTGGCCCTGACGCTCACGCATGCGTATGGCTATGATTCGACCCCCGCCGAAGGCGTCGAGCGGACCGACCAGCGGTTCCAGGCGGGCCTGACCATCGACTTCTGACGAGAGGACCCATGGCGAACCGTACCGCGAAGTTCAGCACGTCTCAGGGAGACTTCAGCATCGAGCTGTTCGAGGATCGTGCGCCGGTCACAACGAAGAACTTCATCGACCTCGTGGAGAAGGGCTACTACGACGGCCTCACTTTCCACCGCGTGATCGACGGCTTCATGATCCAGGGCGGCTGTCCCCAGGGCACCGGTACGGGCGGCCCGGGCTACAAGATCAAGGATGAGTTCCACCCCGAGCTGCGCCACGACGGCCCGGGCGTGCTGTCGATGGCCAACGCCGGGCCGAACACGGGCGGGTCGCAGTTCTTCATCACGCTCGCCGCGACGCCGTGGCTCGACAACAAGCACGCCGTATTCGGCAAGGTCGTGAGCGGAATGGATGTGGTGGAGAAGATCGGCAAGGTCCGCACGGACTCGGGCGACCGTCCGGCGGAGCCGATCACGATGGACATCGCGGTCGAATAGATACGCGGGCGCTGGAGATGCGCGGGCTACGACAGGAGCGGCCCGCCCTTCTCCAGCAATGCGCGCAGGCTCTCGCTGTCCTGCTGAGCGAGCTCGATCAGTGAGCGCTCGGGCACCGAGCGACGTCCGCCGAGCGTGAACACGCGCAGCACGCGCGCGCTCCGGTACAGCTCCGCCGAGACTTCCGGCAGTCCGATCAGTCCCGCACGGCCCTCCGGCCCGAGCCGCAGCACCTCTCCCGACCGGCGCCGCACGAGCAGGTGCAGACCGAACATCATCGACTTCTCCGGATAATCGATGAACACGGCGCCGGCATGCAGGCCGAGCTCCGCGGCAATCCGGTCCTCGACCCTCCGCTTGAGGGGCGTGTCTCCCGCGAGCCAGTCGCCCACCCGCGCCTCCTCCAGCTCGGCCGCCGCCACCTCCGCAGCGCGCTTCGGCAGTTGCCGCTCCCGCAGCGCACGGACGCCGGCCGCGACATCGCCCGCGCCGGAAACGGCGCCGTCACGCGCGCGCCACTCGAGCAGATGCATCAGGCCTTCGTCCGTCGCGCCGACCAGCTCCTCGCCACTCACCAGGCGGTGCCGCAGTGCGTCCGACACCGCCCGCTTGTACAGCACCGTCGCGGCGCGAACTGCGTGGTGCCAGTAAACGTTCCTGAACATCTGGTACTTCGCGAAGAGCAGTGACTCGAGTGCGGCGACACCCTTCTCGTGCACGCCGGTTTCCAGGCTGCCCGTCTCCGGGTCCGGCAGCACTGTCAGAGAATGCAGCAGCCGGTCCACGTCAACGTCGCCATACGGCACACCGCAGAAGTGGGCATCGCGCTTCAGGTACTCGATCTTGTCGAGGTCCAGGCTGCCGCTGACGAGACCCTGCAGTGGGTTCGACGAGGCACCGCGGATCAGCTCCTCCACGCGCCACGGCGCGTCGCCCGCGACACTCTCGAGCACCTCACGGACGTCCGGCTGCGAGAGGAAGCGGCCGACGAGCTCTTCGTGATGTCCGGGGATGCTGCCCTGCTCCAGTTCTTCGAGGGCATGCGAGAAGGGATAGTGTCCCACATCGTGCAGCAATGCCGCGAGCGGTACGACCTTGCAGTCCGTCGGGTCGATCGACTCGAGTGAGCCGCGCTCAGCGAGGACCCCGAGCGCGCGCTGCGCGAGATGATGAACGCCGACGGCGTGATCGAAACGCGTGTGCGTCGCGCCAGGGTATACGAGGTGTGCGTGGCCGAGCTGCTTGATGTGGCGCAGCCGCTGGAACGTCGCGCTGTCGATGATGCGGCGGGCGACCGCATCCACCTGGATCGTATCCCAGAGCGGATCGCGGATCGTGATCGCCTTCATGGCTGCGGCTTCGTTACAGGGTGAGGGTGCGGCATGGCCACGCCCCCACCCCGCGTATCATCGGGGACCCGCCTTGCGTACGGCTTCGCTGACCCCTTCGGCGAACTTGTCGAAGTTGTCGCGGAACATGCCCGCGAGCTTTGCCGCGGCCGTATCGTACGCGGCCGGATCCGACCAGGTGGAACGGGGATTCAGCACCTCATCCGGCACGCCCGGTACGCTCTGCGGAATGTGCAGTCCGAACACGGCGTCGGGATGAGTCTGCACATTGTCCAGCTCACCGCTGAGCACCGCCCGTACCATCGCCCGGGTGTACGAGAGCTTCATCCGGGTACCCGTGCCGAACGCACCGCCCGTCCAGCCGGTGTTGACGAGCCACACCTGCGCGCCGTGCTGCGCGAGCTTGGCACCGAGCATGTCGGCATACACCGACGGCGGCAGCGGCAGGAACGGTGCACCGAAGCATGCGCTGAACGCCGCCTTCGGCTCCGATACGCCGCGCTCGGTGCCCGCAAGCTTTGCCGTGTAGCCGGACAGAAAATGGTACATCGCCTGCTCGGGCGTGAGCTTCGAGATCGGCGGCATCACGCCGAACGCGTCGGCCGTGAGGAACACCACGTGATTGGGATGTCCCGCCATCCCCTCCATCACCGCAGTCGGGATGAACGAGATCGGGTACGACGAGCGTGTGTTCTCCGTGACGGAGTCATCATCGAAATCGACGTCGCGTGTGTTCTCATCCATCGAGACGTTCTCGAGGATGGCGCCGAAGCGATTGCTGGCCGCATGGATCAGCGGCTCCCCCTCCGCCGACAGCCGGATGACCTTCGCGTAATTGCCGCCCTCGAAGTTGAAGACGCCGCTCTCGGACCAGCCGTGCTCATCATCACCGATCAGACCGCGCTCCGGATCCGCCGACAGCGTGGTCTTGCCGGTACCGGACAGCCCGAAGAACAACGCGACATCGCCGGTCGGGCCGACGTTCGCCGAGCAATGCATCGGCAGCACGTCCTCCTGCGGCATCAGGAAATTCATCACGGTGAAGATCGACTTCTTCAGCTCGCCCGCGTAACGGGTGCCGCCGATCAGCACGATGCGCTGCGAGAAGTCGAGCGCGATGAACGTACCCGTGCGCGTGCCGTGCCTGGCCGGGTCCGCTTCCATCTCCGGCGCATGCAGCACGGTGAAGCCCGGCTCGAACCCGTCCAGCGCATCGGCCGGCGGATTGATGAACATGTTGTTCACGAACACGGAGTGCCACGCGTTCGGACTCACGAAGCGGACGTTCAGGCGGTGGTCTGGATCCGCACCCGCCCACAGGTCCGAGACGAACAGTTCCTGATCCGCCAGATGCTCGCGCACGTCATTCAACAGAGCAGCGAAATGGTCCTGCTCCATCGGCACGTTGACCTTGCCCCACCAGATCCGGTCTTCCGTCGACGACTCACGCACCACGAACTTGTCGTCCGGCGAGCGCCCCGTATGCGGTGCTGTCATGCCGACGAACGATCCTGCGTTCGTCAAATGTCCCTCACCGCGACGAACCGCGTGCTCCAGGAGCACCGGCGCGGAGAGGTTCGAATGGACCGTTCCGCGACTGTTGATGCCGTGCCGCGTCAGGTCCGCTGTCGCCATGTCAGTTGCCACGTCCGCCTCTATGAGAAGGTATTCACAGACTGGCAAGCCTACGGGAACCGCGCGCCGCCTGTCAAGCACGCGAGCGCCCCGCCCGGCCGCCGTCCGGGGCACCCTTTCCCTTGCCGTGAGTGCATCCTATTCTCCGCCGGTGTCTCCACGGATGATCATCCCGCTTCTCCTCGCGCTGCTCGCAGCGCCGCTGCCGGCGCAGACGACTGCCGGACAGCCGGACAGGTCAGTGCCCGTCGACTCGTGCGAGCTCGGCCGCATCAGCTATGTCTTCATCGACAACAACTCGATCTTCGACACGAGTGACACCGACGGCGGCCGCCGCTTCGGCTGGGCGTACCGCACAGCAAACGCATTGCATGTCAGGACGCGCGATTGGGTGATCCGACGCGAGCTGCTGTTCGGCACCGGCTCGTGCTACGACCCCTACCGGCTCGAGCAGACGGAGCGGCTGCTGCGCGGCTACAGCTTCCTCTCGAGCGTCGATGTCTTCGGCGTGCGGCAGCCGGACGGGACCTATCACGTCATCGTGAATACACGCGACGAATGGAGCACCCGTCTGGACCTGCGCGTCGGCACGGACGATGGTCTCGGCTTCGAGGGCGTGCGCATCGTAGAGGAGAACGTGCTCGGCTCAGGACAGTCGCTCGGCATGTTCTACTACGAGCGCGACGTCACGCGCGACTACGGCATCTCCTACTTCGCACCGCAGGTCCTCGGCACGCGCTGGGACCTGACGAGTGAGCTGGGGAAGACACGGGCGGGTACGCTCGTACACCAGGAGGTGGCGTACCCTTTTGTCGCCGAGGTCAGCCGCTGGGCCGGACGCCAGAGCTTTCGCCGTGAGGACCGCCTGTTCGACTACGTCATCGAGGACGACCCGGACCTCCGGTCCTCCCACGTCGTGCTGCCCCTGCGCGAGCAGGCCTTCGACCTGTCCGTCATCCGACGCATCGGCACTCGCGGCAACACCGCCCTGGTCGGTGCAGCGCTGAGCTATCAGAAGCTCAGCTATCCCGGCGCCATCGAGCTGGCTCCCGGCGGGGACTACGACCTGCGCGAGCCCGCGCACGACTCCCTGGCTGACCCGGTGCGGCGCCAGCGCCATGACCTGGACAACATCCGCGTGGTCGGACTGCTGGGTCATCGGAATGTCTGGTGGCAGCGGCGACGCGGACTGGACAGCATGCGCGGCCAGGAGGATGTGCGGCTGGGCGCGGAGGCGATCCTCGGGGTCGGCCGCTCGCTGCGCTCCCTCGAGCCGGACGACGACCTGTACACGACTCTGGCGCTCTATGCCGGTTTCGAGCTGGGCGATTTCCTGCTGATCGGACGCGGCCGCGTGGACGCGCGGCGCGATCTGCGCGCTGCCCCTGACATGCCGGAGTGGGAGGACATTTACCTGGAGCAGGAGGTCATGGGGTACCTGCAGACGGGCTTCCTTCCGCGTCAGACGATCTTCGCACGCGCCGCGCTGGCGGGCGGCTGGAATACGCGCACACCGTTTCAGCTCACGCTGGGCGGGCTCACGGGACTGCGCGGCTTCGACCGCGAGCGCCTGCCGGGCGGCCGCCGCCTCGTCGCCACGCTGGAGGACCGATTCTACATCGGCTGGCCGTTTCCCAACGTGCTGGACCTGGGAGGTACGGTATTCACCGATGTCGGCCGGATCTGGCCGGGTGACGCGCCGTTCGGTGCGGATTCCGGATGGCGGGCGTCCGCGGGGCTGGGTCTGCGGGCGTCCTTTCCCGAAGGCAGCCGTTCCACGTACCGGATCGACATCGCGTGGCCGCTGGACCGCGGCACCGGCCTTGCCGACTTCCGGATCTCGCTCTCGGTCGGCGAGAGTCGTGGCCTGCACACGCGGCTGGCGGACGGGCAGCTGGTGCGATCCCGGACCCAGAACGTAGGCGGCGAGATCTTCACATTCCGGAACTGATGCGGCCAACTCTTTACGCCGCGGAATGGCTGCTGCCGGTCACGTCCGAGCCCGTCCGGGACGGAGCGGTCCTTGTCGATGAGCATGGTCAGATCGCCGCGGTGGGGGCGCGACCGGACTTTCACATCGGTGAGGACGTCGCCGTCATCGACCTCGGCGCCGCGATCCTGCTGCCGGGGCTGGTGAACGTACATTCACACCCGGAGCTGGCGGGCATGCGCGGTCTGCTGGAGGACCTGCCGTTCCATCAGTGGATCCCGAGACTCCGCCGGGCGAAGGAGGGCGCAAGCGCGGAGGAGGGAGATCTGGGCGCGGCGGCGCGCTGGACGTGTGTCGAGGCCATATCCGCAGGCGTGACGACGCTCGCCGGCACGGAGGACTCGGGAGCAGCCCTCGACGCCATGCGCGAGGCCGGCCTGCGCGGCATCGTGTATCGGGAGGTGTTCGGCCCGGCCCCGCGCCAGGCGCAGCCGGCGCTCCAGGACCTGCTGCAGAAGGTCGAGACGATGCGGCGCAGTGCGACCGACCTGGTGCACGTCGGTGTCTCGCCCCACGCCCCCTACACGGTCTCCGATCAGCTCTTTCGACTGGTAGCGTCCTACGCAACGGCGGAGCGTCTGCCCGTGGCCGTGCACGCGGCCGAGAGTGAAGTCGAATCACAGCTCGTCATCGACGGCGATGGCCCGTTCGCGGCGGGACTCCGTACGCGCGGCATCGACACACCGCCGCGTGCCGAATCGCCGATCGCGCTGCTCGAGGAGACCGGCATCCTGGCCACACAACCGCTCCTCATCCACTGCGTCCGCGTGGACGACGACGATATACGTCGCATTGCCGATGCAGGAGCCGTCGTCGCTCACTGCCCGGTCGCGAACGCCCGGCTCGGACACGGCATTGCACCGGTCGTCGAGCTGGCAGCGGCCGGCGTGACGATCGGCATCGGCAGCGATTCCGTTGCCAGCAACAACCGTATCGATCTGCTGGAGGAAGCCCGCGTCGCGCAGCTGATGCAACGCGCACGTCTCCGCTCCGCCGGCGCACTCACCGCGACGGAGCTCCTGCGCATGCTGACTCTCGAGGGGGCACGCGCACTCGGCCTCGAGGGGCGCGTCGGCTCGCTCGAGACCGGCAAGGACGCGGACCTCTGCGCCGTACGCATCGATGCACCGCACAGCCATCCCGTCCACGACCCTGCCGCCGCACTGCTGCTCAGCACCCGCGGCAGCGATGTCATCCTGACCGCCGTCCGCGGCCAGGTGCTGTTTCGCGACGGCCGCTTCCTGACGCTCGATCCCGACCGGCTGCGCGACCGCGTCGCCGCGAGTGCGCGGCGCATGGCCGAAGCGCTCGAAGCACACTGATGCGGCGGCGTCTCGAGCACGCCACCGAACTGCTCGACGCGCCGCACCACGACCGCGCCGAGCTGGAGCAGAGCCTCGACCAGGTCGCCGAGGTCAACCGCCTCCTGGGCGGCACGCGCGCCATACTGCGCACACTGGAGCGGCTCACGCCTGCTGCCCGGAACGTCGACATTCTCGACATCGGCACCGGCTCCGCAGACATACCGCTCGCCATCGACAGCTGGGCACGGCGCCGATCACTGGCCATTCAAGTCATCGCCACGGACATCCACCCGCAGATGCGCGACATCGCCGCCCAGCGCACGCGTGCGGTCGATTCCATTCGCGTCGGGGCCGCGAACGCACTCCAGCTGCCATACGACACCGCGTCGTTCGACTTCGTGCTGCTCTCGCTCACGCTGCACCACTTCGAGCGCGACGATCAGATCCGCGCGCTCCGCGAAGCCGCTCGCTGCGCTCGCCGCGCCGTCGTCGTGAACGAGCTGGAGCGCTGCCTGCCGAACCTGGCCGGCGCATGGCTCCTCGCCCGCACCCGCTGGCGCGGCAACCGCCTCACCCGCCACGATGGACCGCTGTCCGTCATGCGGGCGTTCACGAAGACGGAGCTCGCGGACTTGGCCGGGGCCGCCGGTCTTAAGGTGGGGTGGGTACAGAGGCATTTCTTCCATCGGCTGATCATGGTCGTGGAACCAGTCGCGACACCTCCATCACCGATCCGGCGTGGATCGCCACCGTTTCCTCCACCACGCCGCAGTACCCGCCACCCATGACCAGCACGAGCGGAACGCCGCTCGTCCGGCACGCGGCCGTCACGATCCGGTCCCGCCCTCGCAGCCCCGCCATGGACACACTCAGCCGGCCCAGCCTGTCGCCCTCGTACGGATCGGCGCCGGCGACGTAATAGACGATGTCCGGGGCGGCCTCCATGGCAGCGTTCACACCCCGTCGTACGGCAGCGAGATACTCGTCGTCCGCCGCACCGTCCGGCAGGGCGATGTCGAGGCTGCCGTTCACTTTGCGGAACGGGAAGTTGTTGGCACCGTGGACCGAGAATGTGAACGCAGTGTCATCGCCATTCAGGATGGACGCCGTGCCGTTTCCCTGATGGACGTCGCAATCGACAATGGCGCAGCGACGGGCGCGGCCTTCCGCTTGCATGGCCCGGAAGGCTACAGCCACATCGTTGAACACACAGAACCCCTCGCCGTGGTCGCTGAAGGCGTGGTGCGTTCCGCCGGCGAGGTTGGCGCCGGCGCCATCGATGAGGGCGGCCCGGGAAGCTGCAATCGTCGCCCCGACCGATCTGCGCGAACGCTCGACCATCGCAGCGGACCAGGGGAAGCCGATGCGCCGGACCTCGGGCGGGTCCAGCGTGCCGGTAACGACACGATGCAGATAGTCGGCGGTATGAACCCGCAGCAGCTCGTCGTTGGTCGCCGCCTCCGGCACCAGCAGCTCGGCGCCAGGCAGCCGAGCCGCGACGCGCTCCCGCAGCAGCGCGTACTTCTGCATCGGGAAGCGGTGGCCCGTGGGCAGCGGCAACACGAAATGGTCCGCGTAATAGATCTTCATCGCCCGGCAATTTCCACGATCCGGGAGAAGGACACAACGTGACGCGCCGTCCTGTCGACGTCATCATCGTGGGGGCCGGCCCGGCCGGCGCCCTGACGGCGCTGCTGCTGGCCCGCTCGGGGGTGGACGTGCTGCTGCTCGACCGCGCGGCATTCCCACGCGCCAAGGCATGCGGTGACTGTCTGAGCCTGGGCGCAACCGCACTCCTGCGCCGTACCGGTCTCCTCGACCGGCTGCTCGAATCGCCGCATGCCCGGCTCAGGGGCTGGCGCATCGTTGCGCCCGATGGCGCGGCGTTCGATGCGCATTTCGGTGCGGCAGGTGCTGCTCGTATTGATCCGCGCAGCTCACGCACGAGGTCCCGCGAGAGCAGCAACGCTGACGACTTCGCGAGCTGCGCCCTGTCCGTCGAGCGTGCCATCTTCGATGCGCTCCTGGTCGAGGCCGCGCTCGCTGCTGGCGCCCGCTTCGAGCAGGAGTCCGTCACCGACCTCCAGTACGATGCGCGGGGACGGGTGTGCGGTGTGCGCACGCGCACCGGCTCCATTCGCGCACGCCTGACCGTGGGCGCGGATGGACTGCGGTCGGTGGTCGCAACGCGACTCGATGCGCGCGCTGCGCCCGGTGCACTGCGCAAGCTGTCGCTCACGTTTCACGTACCTGTGGACGGTGTGCGTGCTGCGGGCGAGATGCACGTCGGCCGGGGCGTGTGCGCCGGTGTCGCTCCCGTCGACAGTCACGGCAGATGCAACCTCACGCTCGTTGCCGATGCGCCGCGCTTCGGCAGGTCCGCTGCGGCCGATGCACGCGTGCTCGCGTACGACGCGTTCCAGTCTCTGCCGCTGCTGCGCGGCCGCGTCCGCCGCTCCGCGCTCCGTGACGCCTCATGGCTGGCGAGCGGACCGTTCGACCGGCCCGGTCGCCGGGTCGCATTCGACGGCGCGGTGCTCATCGGCGATGCTGCGGGCTATTACGACCCGTTCACCGGTCAGGGCGTTTATCAGGCCCTCACGTGCGCCGAGCTACTCGCCCCTGCCATTCTCTCAGCCCTCGACAGCGGCGATCTGCGTGCTGCCTCATTCACCGGGTACAGCCGGGCGCGCTCCCGGCTGCTGCGTGGCGCACGCTTCGTACAGCGCGGCATCGACCATGTGCTGCGCCGCCCGGCGACCGCCAACCGTGCCATCGCACGCATCCGCCGCGCTCCCGAGTTTGCCCGGGCCATCATTTCCGTCACCGGCGATGTGGCGCCGGTGCGATCCCTGTTCTCGCCCCGAACCCTGTCCGGCCTGCTCCTCCCCACCGCTATCCCGGAGAACACTGTATGACCATCGTGGACGAACGCATCATCTCGGCCCCACCCGATCTCTGCTACCGCGTCGCGGCCGACGTCGAGCGCTGGCCGGACATTCTGCCGCACTATCGACTCGTCCGTTATCACCAGCGCGATGCGGACGGTAACGGCCGCGTCGAGATGTCCGCCTGGCGCGACTTCGCCGGTCCGCTCCGCTACCCGACCTGGTGGCTGTCCGACATGCGGGTCGCTCCCGCCGAGCCCGCCATCTATTTCGTGCACGTCGACGGCGTCACTCGCCGCATGGACGTGAAATGGTCCTTTCAGCCGCACGCTGACGGCACCCATGTCCGCATCACCCACGCATGGGACGGCCCCCGCTGGCCCATGATCGGCGGCTTCGCATGGAAACGCGTGATCGGACCCCACTTCGTCAGCTTCATCGCCGCACGCACACTCGCCGGCGTCGCCCGCGAGTCGGAACGCAGGTACAGCACGTCAGGCCACACGCACGCAACACCGGAGACTCACGATGCATGAGAACGCGAACACCGCCGATTCCCAGCGCGATCGCCACCGCGTCGCAGTCACCGGTATCGGTCCGATTACCGCCGTCGGCACTGGTGCCGATGACTTCTGGGAGGGGCTGCGCCGCGAGCGCTCCCCCGTCCGTCGCATCACCCGCTTCGATGCGAGCGTATGGCGCTCCCAGATCGCGGCCGAGGTGGACGGCTTCGAGCCGGGCGACTACATGGACACGAAACTCGCACGCCGACTCGATCGTTTCTGCCACTTCTCCATCGCCGCTACACGTCTCGCCATTGCCGACGCAGCGCTCGACACCAGCCGCGTGGAGCTCGACCGCGTCGCCGTCCAGATGGGCTCCGCACTCGGCGGCTCCGCCAATGCCGAGGTCCAGGCCGGGACACTCTACAGCGGCGACATAAGAGGCGTCGATCCCCGCGTCGCTCTCACCACGTTCGTCGGCGCGGCCAGCTGTTCCGTCGCCATCGAGTTCGGATTCACCGGACCCAACTCCACGAACGCCATGTCCTGCGCATCCGGCACCATCGCCGTCGGTGAGGGGTTCCGCCTCATCCGTGAAGGCGCTGCGGACGTCGTCATCGCAGGCGGTATCGAGGCGCCTCTCGCACCCCTCTGCTTCGGCGCGTTCGCCCTCATTCGCGCCATGTCCACCCGCAACGCCGATCCCGAGCACGCATGTCGCCCCTTCGAACGCTCGCGCGATGGATTCATCATGGGGGAAGGCGCATGCGCCCTCGTCCTCGAGCGATGGGATCACGCCGTCGCCCGCGGCGCACGCATCTACGCAGAGATCGCCGGCTACGGCACTACCAACGATGCCTTCCACATGGCCGCCCCGCGGCCTGACGGCTCCCAGGCCGCACGCGCCATGGCCATCGCACTCCGCTCCGCCGACGTCCGGCCCGACGAGATCGACTTCGTCAGCCCCCACGGATCCTCTACACCGCTCAACGACAGCACCGAGACCCATGCCATCAAGACCGTCCTCGGCGACCGCGCCTACCAGATCCCCATTTCGGGCAGCAAACCATTTCACGCCCACGCGCTCGGCGCCTCCGGCGCCATCGAGGCCGCCCTCTGTTGCCTCGCCATGCACCGCGAATGGCTCCCACCCACCCTCAACCAGGAGTGCCGCGACGACGATTGCGACCTCGACTACGTTCCCAACCACGGCCGTAACGCCGCACCCCGCACGGCTTTGTCGAATTCCTTCGGATTCGGCGGCATCAACGCCGCGCTCGTGCTGAAGCACGCCTGACCCGCGTCCTCCCGGCCGGCCGCAGTCGCGGTCGGCAGGAGTGGCGCGGTATTCGCGTCCACGTTGATGTTCCGGCCGTGCGCCAGATGTTTCACTTCTCCGCACGGCTGGCGGTGGCAAAACGACGCGTTCGTTGCTATTCTGCCATCACGTCGTCGGACTCGTCGCTGGCAATCTTCTTGCGAAGATCCCGCGCGACCGGCGACGACGACGCTCGACACAGTGTCGGGCGCAGCGTCGCATTTCGTGAGGAAGACACATCCA
>DATHUY010000111.1 GCA_035461765.1 Longimicrobiales bacterium | reverse complement strand
CTGGTGCGCGCGGGCTGCGAGAAGCTCGGCATCGAGGGACATGCGCCGCCAACGGCGCGCGTGGACTGCATCGGCTGCGGCTGGACGCAGTTCGGCTGCGCGTACAACCGCAAAACGTCGCAGCTCATCACGACCATCCCGCGCGTGTCGAAGTCGGGCGGTCGGATCTACAGCGACGCACACGTGACGAAGCTCATGATGGATGGGGAGCGGGTCGTGGGTGTCGAGGCGGCGTTCGTCGACCGCCGCACGAAGGCCGCGACCGGTAGCATCCGCGTGGTTGCGCCGATAGTGGTCCTGGCCGGCGGCGCTCTCGGTACGGCGGACATCCTGCTGCGCAACGTCGAGGACGAGACCGTCGGAAAGCGATTCTACATCAATCCGCACTACTTCGTATGGGCGGACTTCGGCCGTCAGATCGACAACGTCACCGGCATTCCGTGCGCGTACGTGGTCCACGGATTCCGTCACGTGGAGCGCGATGCGCGGGGCGATTATGCGGGCGGCGGCTACATCATGCTGACGAACCACCAGTCGCCCGCGATCGCCGGTGCCATGCTGAACGGGATCGGTGCTGCGCACACGGAGCGCATGACGCGCTATCGCCAGCTGGGCTCGCTGATGAGCGTCATCGATGAGGATCATCCCGGCCGCGTGGTTCTCGGCAAGGACGGTGTCCGTCGCACTGAGTACAATGTGAAGGGAGTCGACCAGCTGAAGGCTGTCGATTACCTGAAGAACGCATCGCGCATCTTCCTCGCCGCGGGCGCGCAGGAGGTGTGGATCCCCGATGTCTACGGCACGACCGTCCGCACTGAAGCCGAGGTCGAGCGGATCGGGCTGCGCAGCGTGCAGCCGAACGCCCAGTTCTGCGCGGGCTCGCACCTCATGGGCACGGCGTCTATGGGAACCGACCCGTCCGACTCGTTCGCCGGTCCTACCGGTGAGGCGCATCGTGTGCGTGGTCTCTATGTCGCGGACGGCGCCGCGCTACCCGGTTCGGTGTCCGTGGATCCGTCGCTCACGATCATGGGCGTGGCGCGTCACATTGCCGCCGGGCTGCACGAGCGAATGGGGCGCACGGGTGCGTAGCGATCGCCCGCTGGAGGGACCACGGATGCGCAGCCGGCTCCGTGCAGCGGTGGAAGCGGGTGTGCGCAGGATCGCGCTCACGGTCGTGCTGCTCTGCGCGGCGTGCTCGGTACCTGCCGGTCCGCCGCTGCAATCGACCGCGCCGGTCCCCGCTCCCGCGTCGGACGCTGCTATTGCAGCCGTGACGCGTGACGTGATCGCCGAAGTGAACCGCACTCGCGAAGCAAACGGGCTGCGCGCGCTGCGCGCCGACGCGGCACTGAATCGCGCCGCACGCGATTACGCCGAGGAGCTGGCGGTGCGGCGCACGCTGTCTCACACGTCGACCAACCAGACGCGACGTACCATGGCCATGCGGCTCGACGCTGCAGGCGGTGCGTGGAGCCGCGGGGCCGAGAATCTGGGCAACGTAAGCGGAGCTGCGTCCGACGTTGCGACCCGAACCGTAGCGATGTGGCTGCGCTCCCAGGGACACCGACGCAACCTGCTGGAGGCCGCCTATACACACACGGGCGTCGGCGTCGCGATCGATGAACGCGGCGTCTGGTACATCACCCAGTTGTACGTTCTGCCGCGCTGACCCGCTGAACGATCCACGCAACCCGGCACCGTCGCGTGCCACGATGGAACGGCTTCTCGCCGACCACGCGCCGCTCGCTCCCGTCCCGCTGTGCCCGGAAGTCCTCGCTCATCAGGCCCGTGCACTCATCGACATCTGGGAGGCGGCCGAGCGTCTGGCCGGACAGCCGCTCGCGGCTCCGTTCTGGGCATACGCGTGGCCGGGCGGTTGCGCGCTCGCGCGCGTGCTGCTCGACGATCCCGGGCTCGTGCGCGGGCAGAGGGTCCTCGATTTCGGTGCGGGCGGCGGAGTGACGGCACTGGCGGCCGCACGGGCAGGCGCGGCGTCCGTGACGGCGAACGACATCGACCCGTGGGCACTGCTTGTCGTGGACATCGCCGCGCGGGCGCAGAGTCTGGCCGTCTCCACACTCGAGGACGACATCTGCGAGACGCCGGCGCTGGTGGACGACTACGATGTCGTGCTGTGCAGCGACCTGGCCTACGAGCGACGGGAAGCGCCGCGGCAGCGTGCAGTGCTGCAGCGCGCGGTCGCGAATCAGGCGCTCGTGCTCGTTGCCGATGCCGGCAGAACCTATTTCGAGGATACCGGCATGGAACGGATGGCATCGTACGATATCGAGGTGCCGCAGGACCTGGAAGGGGTCACGCGGAGAGAGGCGCGGGTCTACCGATTCGGCCGCGGCACAGTCGGACGCGGCACCCGTTCTGCAGATTGACGCATTCAGCCATGCCGCGTCTGCCGGGCGCCCGGTCCGCCACGGGTTGGCGCCGGGCTGGACCGTGACGGACGCGGATGCAGCCGCCCCGTCAGGATGCCGCGGTGCGCGTTACCATGGCGCGACGGGCCAACCTGCAGAACGGGTGCCGCGTCCGACTGTGCCGCACGGTGGTGTCGCATCGGCTGCCTCCGTCAGAACGCCTCGCGCGCCTTGAGATTTGCCATGATCTCCTCGCGCGTGAGCCACACCGGCTTGAGCTCTTTCCCGGCGTACAGCTCGAGCTGATCGGTGCGGTGCGGCGAGCCCGCCTGGCTGGCGTTGCCGTAGCTGAGCAGTGAGCGGGCACGAAGCGGCGTCGAAAATTCGAGTGCCAGCACGTACGAGTCGCCGGACGTCGCCATGAACTTCGTGCTGTCGCCGGGAACCGGCTGGAATTCCGTCACCCTGAACACTCCGGTCGCGTCCGGGCCGCCGTTCGCCGGCAGATCGAGCCCATCTCGCCGCAGGCGGTACACGTCGCCCCATGCAACATTGAGTGAGCCGTACAGCGCGCGCACGCGCTGCGCGACATCGCCGAGCAGCGCAACGGCGCGCCGCGGATCGGAGAGTCCGTCCGGCGTGGCGAGCGGCGCGCGGGCGGTCCAGGGAATCTCCCATGGAGTGCCGGACGGCCACTGCTCACGCCGAAGCGCGCGGTAGTAGTTCACGAACAGGACAGCGCCACGGCTGCCTGCGTCCGCACTGCGATCCCACTGTTCCAACACTTCGGCGGCCGCGCGTGCATCGGCGTTCGTCGACTGGCGGGCGGCGGCGATCAGGTCGAGCAGGAAATGGTCGGCGGCCTCCATGCGCGTCGAGTGCTTGTATGAGACCAGCTCCTCGAACGTCACCCGCGAATCCTCCTCGAGCATGCGCGCGGAGCGCTGCGCACGGAACGACATGGACGGGCGCGGCGCCATGTACGAGGGGAAGAATTCCGGGTTGAGCGGCATCGGCAGCGTCCCCGTCCACGGCGGATCGTTCGAGTTGTGCACCCAGCCGCTGGCAGGGTTCAGGATGCGCGGCAGGGCGAGATAGCCATGCGTCCCGCGCCACATTGTCGCCGACGAGTCACCCGGCACCACACCCTGCCAGTACTCCCACTCGCGCCGCGGGCGAGCGGGGACGCGGCCGTTGAACAGGTGCATGATGTTGCCGGCGCGGTCAGCGTATATGGTCGTGAACATCGGCAGCTGGAGCCGCGTCATGGCCATCTCGAATTCTGTCAGGTCGCGCGCGCGCATCATGTCCCAGTACTGCTGCATCAGGTGCGGCGCGTCGAGGCCGGTGACACTGAGAGCGATCGCGCGGTTGCCCGCGCCGGCGATGATCGGGCCGTGCACGGAGCTGCGGACGCGCAGCGGCTGATCCGCGAGAGTGCCGTTCGGCTGCCTGACACGGAGTACCTGATCGCTCACGGTCATCCCGCGCATCTCGCCATCGAACAGGTAGTAGTCTCCGTTCGTCTGGAGCTCGAAGAGGTCTGCCCCGTCTATCGTGTTGACGGTATGCGTCCAGCCGAGATGAGGATTGAACGCGATGGTCAGCATGGGCAGGCCCACGAGCGTCGCGCCATACGCGTCCAGTTCCGGCGCGACCAGGTGTGCTTCGTACCACGTGAACAGGTCATCCCACGGCAGGTGCGGATTGGCCAGCAGCATCGTGTTGCGCGCATCCGTACGAGCGGGCGCGATCGCCCAGGCGTTGGAGCCCGGCACCCCGAGCGCGCGGCGGGCGCCGAGTGCGAGGCCGGGATTGGCGACGAACGTGAAGTTGAGTACGCGCTGCTGATGAGCCAGCACGTCCGCCGGCTGCACGGGAAGCGCGCGTCGCATCTCGGCGCTCAGCGAATCCGGGTGCTGCGCGGCGTATGCATTGAGGCCGGACACGAACGCGTCGAGATACGCGCGCATGTGCGGCGGCTGCGCCTCCAGCCACTCGGCGGCGCGGCCCGGCACACCGTTCGTTCGCACCCACATGTCGGACTCGACGAAATCCGCCCCCCAGTATTCCGCAGCACGGCCGCGCGCCTGCCCGTACAGCCGTAGCAGCAGGTCGCCGTGGCTGCGCATCTGTGCCCAGCCCATGCCGTACAGCAGCGCTGCGGCGTCCTGCGCGATGATATGCGGCACGCCGTACGTGTCCCACAACAGCTCGACACGCCCCGTGTTCACGAGCGGCGCAGTGACCGCCGGCTCGACAGGTGCAGGGGGCGGGGGCGGCGGCGGATTCAGGAAGGAGCATCCCGTCGCCATGGCTGCAGCGAGTATCGCGATGAGCGTGCGGTGCGCACGGCGCGGGACTTCGGTTACAGGGTAACTGTCGTTCATGCTGTCGAGTTCGGTAATCAGAGGGGTACGCGGGCGCGGCCGATGATGTCGAGCACCACCGTGGTCGCGCCGTTTATGACGAACTGTGCACCTATCACCATGACGAGCAGACCCATCAGGCGGGTCATCACGTTCATGCCGGTCTGCCCCATGCGTCGTGTGAGCATGGGTGCGGCTGCAAGCGTGATCCAGCAGATCGCGAGCACGAGCACAATGGCCACATAGACAGAGGCGGAGTCGAGCACCGACTGGGCCTGGCCGTTGAGCGCGATCACGGTCGTGATCGCGCCCGGGCCCGCGAGGGTCGGCAGGCCGAGCGGAATGATGCCGACATCCTCACGATGCGTGCTCTCGCTCTCCTCCTCCTCCGTCGTCTTCACGCGCGACCGCCGCGCCTGCAGCATGTCCCAGCCGACCGCGAAGAACAGGATACCGCCCGCTACCTGGAACGCCTGCCGCGTGATTCCGAAGAATTCGAGGATGTAAGTGCCGGCGAGTGCGAACACGAACAGCACGCCAAACCCCGTAATGATCGCACGACGCAGTGTCGCGCGCCGCTGATCGCGCGGATACTGCGCCGTCAGTGCGACGAAGAGCGGGATCGCTCCGAGCGGATTGACAATGGCGAGCAGCGAGGTGAACGCAAGTATGGCGAACTGCAGGTTCACGCGCGGGCCCTCGCGATGCATTCGATCTCGACCCGTGCTCCGAGCGGCAGTCCGTTGACGCCGATGGCGGAGCGCGCGGGCGGCGCAGAATCGAAGAAGCGACCGTATACGGCGTTCATCGCATCGTAATCGCGCATGTCAGCGAGGAACACGGTGCATTTCACGACATCGCGCGGTGCGAGTCCCGCTGCCGCCAGCACGGTACGGACGTTCTCGAGTGCCTGCTCGGTCTCTCCCGCCACGCCTCCAGCCGCGAGCTCGCGGGTGCCGGGCCGCAGCCCGATCTGACCGGAGAGGAACACGAGACCGGCAGCGCGTACGCCCGGGGAGTACGGCGCGAGCGTGGACGTGCCTGCTGGTGCAATGACCGCGCGCGCGGCCGGGTCGGCGCTCGCACACGCGGTCGCAAGGGCGCAGAGGATAACGGGCAATGCTACGCGGCTGACGGTTCTCATGGCAGCTCTCATGAAGGGAGGAGTGTGCGCAGACGCGGGAGGTCGATGTTCCCGCCGCTCAGTATCGCGGCGACACGTGCGCGCGGAGGTACCTGCACGGTGCCGTCCATCAATGCGGCAACCGCCGCCGCGCCGGCAGGCTCGACGAGCAGCTTGCAGCGCTCGAGCAGGAACCTCAGGCCGTCGGCAATGCTGTCATCGCCCACGGCAACGACATCGTCCACCAGGGCGCGCACGTGTTCGAGCACATTCGGTCCGGTCATCGGCGCGCCCAGGCCGTCCGCGATCGTGTCGACGCGCTCGAGACGCACTGGCTCGCCCGCATCCAGTGCGCGGCGGACGGCCGGTGCGCCCGTGGGCTCGACGCCGATGATGCGCGCGCGCGGACGCTGCGCACGCACGGCCGTCGCGACGCCCGAGAGCAGGCCGCCGCCTCCGACGGGCACGACCACCACATCGACGTCCGGCAGGTCCTCGCACAGCTCGGCGCCGACCGTGCCCTGTCCGGCGATGACGTGGATATCGTCGAACGGGTGCACCAGCGTGTAACCGTGCTCTACGCGCAGCTCCTCCATGCGCCCGAAGGCGGCGAATACGTCGCCGTGCAGCACCACTTCGGCGCCGTACTCGCGGCAGGCGTCGACCTTGGCCGGCGACGCATGTTCCGGCATCACCACAACCGCGCGTACTCCTTCCCGTGCCGCGCCATACGCTACGGCCTGGGCGTGGTTCCCCGCCGATACCGTCACCAGGCCGCGTTCGCGCTCGTCAGGTGACAGCTGCGCCAGACGGTTCAGTACGCCGCGCACCTTGAACGAGCCCGTGCGCTGGAACGCCTCGACTTTGAGGTGCGCGGTCGCGCCGATACGGTCGCTCAGTGTACGCGAGCCCAGCACGGGCGTGCGGTGCACGTGTCCCGCCAGCCGCCGCTGCGCGCGCCGGATGTCCTGAATATCGATCATGGCGGGAATGGTACGGCAGGAACGGTGCACCGTGCCAGAGGCGGCCAATCGGTACAATCCTTGCCCCCTCTGGCGCCCATGAAAGACGAACGGCGCAGTCAGGCGGAGGACCGCCGCCGCAGCGATCGTCGGAAGAACGACCGCCGTCGCGGCAGTCCGCCGGTCATGCAGGACCGGCGGACGCGTTTTTCGCTGCTCTATTTCTTCCTTGTGGTGGCGTTCGTACTGGGCCTGAACTACATGCTCGGCCAGGGCACGTCCGAGCGGCTGCCGTACAGCGAGCTGAAGGCGCGCATCGCGGCCGGCCAGATCGAGCGTGTGGTGATCGGTCCGCAGCAGATGCGGGCGGAGCCGAACGACAGCCTCGTATCGGCCGGTGCGCCCGACGTGTGGACGACCACGGTCGCGCCGCAGGGCGACGACGAACTCATCCCGCTGCTGGAATCGACAGGGACAGAGCACGAGTTCACGCGTGCCGGCGTCTTCACGCAGCTGCTCGGCTGGCTGCTGCCGCTGGGGCTGCTGATCCTGTTCTGGATCTGGATGATGCGACGCATCAACCCCGCGCAGAGCGTGATGACGGTGGGGAAGAATCGCGCGCGCATCATGGGCGAGGAAGGGACGGGCGTCACGTTCGGCGACGTCGCAGGCGCGGATGAGGCCAAGCAGGAGCTCGTCGAAGTCGTCGAGTTCCTGAAGACGCCGGACAAGTTCGCGCGGCTCGGTGCGAAGATCCCGAAAGGCGTGCTGCTGGTCGGACCGCCCGGCACGGGCAAGACGCTGCTTGCGCGCGCCGTGGCGGGCGAAGCGGATGTGACGTTCTTTTCGATCAGCGGGTCGGAGTTCGTGGAGATGTTCGTCGGTGTGGGCGCGGCGCGTGTGCGCGACCTGTTCGAGCAGGCGAAGCAGCGCGCGCCGTGCATCGTGTTCATCGATGAGCTGGACGCGCTCGGCAAGCAGCGCGGCGGCGGCGGCCCGATGGGCGGTCACGACGAACGGGAACAGACGCTGAACCAGCTGCTTGTCGAGATGGACGGCTTCGATCCGCGCACCGGCGTGATCATCATGGGCGCGACGAACCGTCCCGAGATCCTGGACCAGGCGCTCCTGCGGCCCGGCCGTTTCGACCGGCAGGTGGTAGTGGACCGGCCGGACATGGCGGGCCGGCTCGCGATCCTGGCCGTTCACTCCGCACAGATCAAGCTGGGCGGAGACGTCGAGCTGCTCACCGTGGCGCGACGCACGCCCGGCTTCGTCGGCGCGGACCTGGCCAACCTGCTGAACGAGGCGGCGCTGCTGGCGGCGCGTGATGACAAGGACGAGGTCGAGATGGTGGACATCGAGCATGCGATCGATCGCATCATCGCCGGGCTCGAAAAGAAGAACCGTCTCGTTCACGACACCGAACGCGAGATCGTCGCATACCACGAGGCCGGCCACGCAATCGTGGCGGAGCGTGCGGAGCATGCTGACCCGGTGCACAAGATCTCCATCATCCCGCGTGGCGTGGCGGCACTCGGCTATACACAGCAGCTGCCGACGGACGAGCGCTACCTGATCCAGCGACCGGAGCTGTACGACCGCATCGCCGTACTGCTCGCTGGGCGTGCCGCCGAGGAGGTGGTGTTCGGCGAGATCTCGACGGGCGCGGGCAATGATCTGGAGCGCGCGACGGACATCGCGCGGCGCATGGTCGCCGAGCTCGGCATGTCATCGCGCATCGGGCCCGTGAATCTGATGCGGCGGCAGGGCACGTTCCTCGAGCAGGATGGGAACGGACGGGCCGACTACAGCGAGGCGACGGCACAGATCATCGATGCCGAGATTCAGCGCCTGCTCGTCGAGGGATACAATCGCGCCATCGAGGTCCTCAAGAAGGACCGTGCGATACTCGAGCAGCTTGCACGCATGCTGCTCGAGAAGGAAGTGGTAGAGCGGGCCGAGCTGCGCGAGCTCATGGGTGTGCCTGCAAACGTCCACGGTGACGGCGCGCGGCCGGAAGTCGGCCACGTGCCCGTGACGACGCCGGAGTAGAGCCATGGCGGAGCCCGTGCTGCGCCAGACCGTGCCGCTCACCTCGTCAGGCGAGCTCGTGCACTTCAACGATGCCGACCAGGCACGCGCGTTCTGCAACTTCCTGCGCACACACCGCGACGAGCGACACTGCGTCGCGCTCCAGGATTTCCCGGACCCCGACGCGATCGCGGGCGCGTTCGCCTATCAGCTGATGGCCGGTACGTTCGACATCGGCGTCGAAATACTCTACGAGGGCCGGATCAGTCACCAGGAGAACCTCGCGCTCGTGCACCTGCTCGACATCGAGCTTACGAGGGTGACGGACTCCATCCCGCTCGATCAGTACGATGGTGCGGTGTTCATTGACAATCAGGGGACAACGACCCGGCTGACCGACCGGCTGCAGAGGGCGCGCGTTCCGACGATTGCGATCATCGATCATCACGCTCCGCAGGGACTGCTGGAGGCGCAGTATACGGACATCCGTCCGATCGGTGCCGCCGCCACCATCTTCACGGATTACCTGCGCAGCGGCGAGGTCCTGACGCTGGATGAGACGAGCACGCTGCACGCGCATCTTGCAACCGCACTCGTGCACGCACTACGCAGCGAAACGAATGGCTTCATCCGCGCAGGTCCGGAGGAGTATGCGGCCGGTGCCTATCTGAGCCGGTTCGCGGACCAGGAGCTGCTGAATGCGATTCTGCGTGTGCAGCGTTCACGCGGAACGATGGATGTGATCCGGGTCGCGCTCACCGACCGGCTGGTGATCGGTGGCTATTCGATAGCGGGCGTGGGCTACCTGCGCCAGGCCGATCGCGATGCCATCCCGCAGGCCACGGACTTCCTCCAGACGGAAGAGAACGTCCATACCGCCATCGTCTACGGCATTCTCCTCGGGGAGGGCGACCGCGAGGTTGTGGTCGGCAGTGTGCGCACCAGCAAATTGACGCTCGACGTCGACAACTTCCTCAAGTCCGCGCTGGGCAGCGATGCGCGCGGCCGCTATTACGGCGGCGGCCGCAGCCGTGCGGGCGGATTCGAGATCCCGGTCGGGTTCCTGGAGGGTACGGCGGACGCCGATCAGCTCAGGAAGAAGTGGGAAGCGTTCGATCAGCAGATCCGCGGCAAGCTGCTGCGCGCGGCCGGTATCGAGACCGTGGACGAGGACGAGGACGACTAACCCTCGGGCTCGATCATCTCCCATTCGCAGGCATTGTCGCCGCGGGCCAGGCAACACGTGTGGCGGGCACGCCGCGGCTTGCCGGTCGAAAGCAGCAACTGCTCCTCCAGAAGGCCGGTGACCATGGTGCAGCCGATGCCGGTTTCCTCGAGCCGCGCGCTCGCGCAATCGGGAATGCGGATGCTGAACGGTTTTGCCGCTTCGATCGAGCTGCCGATCTGCAGGGCGCGGAGCGCGCGCGTGGCCGCGCGTCGTGCCGAACGCAGGCCGAAGCGAGCGGGTGCGCGGTGCAGCACGCGCGTCCACATCTCGGGTGCGCGGCGGAAGTGCCAGCGTGCCATCCGCTGCCCGGTCTCGCGGAGGATGGGCTCGGAATCCGGACGGCGCATGACGAGGCGGATCAGACTCATCACCTCGTCGAGCGGTACCTCGCGGCCGGCCTTCTGCGCCGCCTCGTAACGGAAGATCTGGGTTTCGATGACGCCAGTGAGGCCGAGACGGCGCGGCAGGCTGATCGTGAGGTCCTCGTCCTCCAGCACCTCACCCGGCCGGTCGTGAGAGCGGACGGACTCCAGCAGTGCGAGCGGGAAAGCCGCGGCGACGGTGCCGTCGAATCGCAGCTTCACATTGACTTCCTGGCGTGACATTCACCTCTCCGGGGTAACGCGCCCCTGCGGCAACGGGGCGATGCAGCGGCGCGACAATCTAAGCCCGGCGGCGCCGCCGGCCAGTAGCCGCGGGGGCAGGAATCGGGCCCGCATCCTGCGTTGGTGATGGGGGAACCACCAGGAGATTTCAGGTCAAGCGAGGCGACATGGTCGAGCATAGCTGCGTATTCTGCCGTATCATCGGCGGGGAGGAGATGGTCAGCCTGGTCCACGAGGATGACAGGACACTGGCATTTCTGGACATCCAGCCGATGAGCAAGGGTCATACTCTCATCGTGACGAAGGACCATCACGAGACGCTGTTCGACATGCCGGAGGACCTGGCGGCTCACTGCCTGGCGGTCGCGCGGCGCATTGCGCCCGGGATCCAGCGCGCCATGGACGCACAGGCGATCAACATCTTCAGCGCAAACGGGAAGGCCGGTGGTCAGGACGTGCCGCACTTCCATCTCCACCTCATACCCGTGCGTGAAGGCGAGCCGTTCGCACTGCAGCTGCCGATGCCCGATGCACCGATCCCATCGCGGGCTGATCTCGATATTACGGCTGCTCGCGTCGGACGTGCCATCCAGGAGACCGAAGTCGTGGCCGTCGCCTGAAGAGCCGGTCGCATTCAACACCGGGCTTCCGGATCGGCGGCGGCCCGGTTTCATGGCCGGCCGTTCTCCTTTTCCAGCACGCCCGCCGCGGCTACGTTGTCGCCCATGCGCCGCTACCCTCCCTACGATCCGCCCGAATACGTCGGCTGGAAGCCGGACCCGCAGCTCGTGGACGAGTACGCGGAGCGCACGCGCAGCGATGCCGAACGCCGCCGGGTCATCGACGAGCTCGATGAGGATGCCCTCCTCGGGCTGTACGCAGGGATGGTGCGTTTTCGACTCCATGACATCGCGCTGAAGCGATGGGTGCGGCGCGGCGTCATCTCGAAGGCGTGGCTCGGAACGGGCGAGGAAGCGGTGACGGTCGGGTGCGTGCATGCGCTGGAGCGCGACAGCGACATCGTGGCGCCGATGATCCGCAATGCCGGCGCGTGTCACGAGATGGGGATGCCGCTCCAGCACATGTTCGCCGGCTACCTCGGCACGAGTGATGGGCCGAACGGCGGTCGTGACGGCCATTTCGGCGATCTCGCATGCGGCGTGCTCCAGCCGATCTCTCACGTCGGCGACATGGTACCCGTGTCGACCGGGCTGGCCCTGGCGTTCCAGCAACGCGGGGAGAAGCGCGTCGCACTCACATGGGTCGGCGACGGCGCCACCAAGACAGCGGCGGTACACGAGGGCTTCAACCTCGCCGGTGTGCTCCGCGTCCCGGTCATATTCGTGCTGCAGAACAACCAGGTCGCGCTCGGCACGAAGCTCGGTCAGCACCAGGTGGGCGGCTTCGACGCCTGGCCCGCGATGTACGGCCTGCGCGGCGCGTTCGCCGATGGCAACAACGTGCTCGATGTGTTCGCTGCCACACGGCTCGCCGCGGATCACGCACGCAACGGCGGCGGGGCTACGCTGCTCGTTGCTGAAACGTTCCGCATGGGCGGGCACGCGACGCATGACGAGGCCGAGGCACGCGCGACGTTCGACGCGTCGCTGTTCGAGCACTGGGGGCGGCGCGATCCGATCGGCCTGTATGAAGAACATCTCGTGCGGCAGGGTATCAGTCGGGGCAGACTCGAAACCATCGAGGAGCAGATCGCGATGGAGATGGATGTCGCCGCGGAGGCAGCTCTCCAGGATCGGGACGCGCGCACACCGGCGCCCGCCACGGCGGAGTACGACGGCATCAGTGCCGGCGTCCGGCAGCCGGGCCTGGCCGCACGCATGAATGGAATCTGAGGACGTTCACTGTCGATAATGAGGAGACGATGAGACACCACCAGCACGACCCGCCGCGCCAGTTCCCCGATCCCATGGAGGATCCCGACCCGGAGCATCCGGACGAACAGCCGGCGCAGCCCGACGATTCGCCGCGCGTCACGCCAACCGTCCTCACCGAGGACACGCGCAATCTGCTGTTCAAGGCGCGCACGCTCATCATCAGCGGCGAGGTCAATCAGAAGCTCGCCGCCAATGTCATCGGTCAGCTCCTCGCCATGGACTCACAGTCCAATGAACCGATCACCATCTACATCAACTCGCAGGGCGGACACGTCGAGTCTGGCGATACCATCCACGACATGGTCCAGTACATCCGCTCGCCCGTCCGAATGGTCGGCACCGGCTGGGTCGCCAGTGCCGGGGCGCTGATCTACGTCGCCGTCCCCACCGACCGCCGGTTCTCGCTGCCGCATACCCGCTACCTGCTGCACCAGCCCGCGGGCGGAGCGCGAGGCAGTGCGGCCGACGTCGAGATCGAGGCACGTGAGATCCTGAAAATGCGCGAGCGTCTCAATCGCGTGTTCGCCGAGCGCACCGGTCAGACCGTCGAGCGCATCGAGGACGACACGCGCCGCAACTTCTGGCTTGGCGCTCAGGAGGCAGTCGAGTACGGCCTGGTCGGCAAGATCATCCGCCACGCGGAAGAGCTCGTCTGAACGACCGGTCCGCGCCGCCGCACCGTTGAACACGGGGCGGCGGCGTGTGTCTGGTCCCGCCCCGTCCCATCCATCCCTTTGTCCGACCCATCGTCCGCACGGTCGGTGATCCCATCCAGCCATCAGCACGACGTGGAATGTGCCCCGGGCGCCATCGCGCGGCGGGTGGGGCAACTCTGGCGTCGCGCCAGCCATCACGAATTCGGCCGATGTTCGAATCAGCCGACGGTTTCGAGGAACTGCTGGAGGATCCGGTAGGTCAGGCCCCAGATCACGTAATCTTCGTACGTCAGAGATGGGAGGCGGAGGGGCCCGGTGTCGCCGTGGATGAGGATCTCGGAGGCGGCGCCGGTGTCGCTGAGGGCGGAGATGGGTACCCAGAACGCGGCCTGCACCTCGCGGGGGTCGGGGGTGGCGCTGGTGTCGGGCGGCACGGCGAGGACGTAGGGGGCGATGAGGATGGGCGGGAGGTTGAGGGTGGTGGGCGCCACCTCGTCGAGGGCGCCGATGAAGGTGGCGACGCGAACGGCGTGGATGCCGACCTCTTCGTGGGTTTCGCGGCAGGCGGTGGCGAGCAGGTCGCCGTCTGCGGGGTCGCGCCGGCCGCCGGGCAGCGCGACGTGACCGGACCAGGGATCGCCGTGGAGCTCGGCGCGCCGGATGAGGAGGACCTCGAGGGATTCGCGGGGTCGTACGAGCACGGCGACGGCTGCCTCGCGCGGTTCGTGAGCGCGATCGGCGGCCCGTGCGGGACGGTTTTCGAAGGCGTGGCGGAGCTGTGCTATGCGGGGGTCGTCGAGCATGGGAGGAGAGTAGCACGGCCGCATCGGCTCCGCGACCGCCCGCGGGGGAGCAAATGGGGAACCACGCGTGTATGAAGGTTGTGGGAGCGAGAGACGCATTGACAGGCCGGCGGGAGCGGGTGCTCAGACGTGACAGGCACCAGTGTGTATACTGCGCCGAAGTCTGCGCGCCGGAAGACCTGACGCTGGATCATGTCGAACCGCGCATGCGGGGCGGAGACGACTCCGAGGGCAACCTGGTGGCGGCATGCCGGCGCTGCAACGAGCTGAAGGGCGGCCTGGCGGCCTGGGCGTTCCTGGCGCGACGGCCCGACCTGCGTGCGAACTTCATGAGCGCCGCGGAGCGCTGCGATACTACACATGCCCGGCCGGTCTGGGCGCGGCTGCTGCGCGCAGTCAGCGAGGCCGCTGAGAAGAGTGGCTGATGTAACGTTTCCGCCGTGTCGTCCGTCTCATAGGAAGAGGAGCGGGTCGCTTCCGACGTTTCGCAGAACCAGGACCCTGAGAGAGAACGAAGTTCGATGTTGAACCTTCGACGCCACCTGATCCTGATTGCGCTGGCCTGCGCTGCTGCATTCTCCGGCTGCGGGCGGCCGGAGCACGCGGGTCTCGCGCCGGATGTCCGGCGGGAGCTGGAGCAGGGGCGGTCGACGTTCGCCGGCTGGGTGGAGGATGGGCGTACCGGCACGGTGCTGTCGGACGAGGCCGTGATCGGACTGGGATATGCGGAGCGGCTGCGACTCGGGCTGGGCAGTCCGTTCAGGCTGGTCGAGACCGCGTTGCGGGATCCGCGCCTGCCTGAGGAGGCGCGTCGTGAAGTGGCGTGGGGTCTGCTGTCACTGATGCTGTCGGGCGAGGCGTACGAGATCGATCCTGTCGCGCTCGACAGGGCGGGCATCGCGGGCATACCGAGCTGGCCGGGTCTCGGCCGGCATCATTTGAGTCTCATCGAAAGCGCAGTTACGGAGTCGCGCGATCCGCGTGCGGGCGAGCAGGCGGTGCGACTGGCGTATCAGCTGGCAGCGATGGAGGGCAGTCTGCCCGCACAGGCGCCGCTTTTCGCGACACGCGCAGCCGCGCTCATCCGGGATCGCGAGCTTGCGCGCGCCGATGTCGCGCGGCTGCTTCGTTCGGCGGAAGTGGTGCATGGTGATCCGCTGGGCGCCATCTCGCAGTGGCGATCGGAGCGCTGGCTGCGTGTGGAGCGTCCGGGCCTGGCGGTGATGTCGGAGGAGGCGGAGCGCGAGGCGCTGGAGCTGGCGCCGCGACTGGCGCAGACGCTGCGCATGCTGCGGCCACGGCTCGGCGACGTCACGTCGCACCTCGCTGAGGAGCCGGACGTGAACGTGTCGTATCTGGCGCCGGCGGCCGCGCGCCGTCTGGCCGCTATTGCCGATTCCACGGCCATGCCGCCGCAGGCGCCGGTCGCCATCGCGAGCCGGACGTATCGCGTCGAGCTGCTCGAGCAGGCCTGGCTCACTGAAGCGGAGCGCACGCGGCGCGAAGCGTTCGCCGAGACGGCGACGGAAGAGCAGTTTGTCGCAGCGCTCGCGCAGCTGAAGCGTCTCTCGCCGAACGATGCCGCGCCGTCACTCTCCGCACTGTGGGCGGCGGTGGCGCTGCGCCCGAGCGCGCAGGACCCCGTGTGGTTCCCGGGCTTCGGCGGCCCGACCGCGCGCGAGCTCGAGGAGAGGTATGGCTTCGCGGCGGTGCGTTTTGCGGAAGGTGTGCCAGCCGACTGGCGGCCGTATTTCCGGGGGCAGCTCGAGCGTGCCGTGCAGGACATGCAGCGCGTGCTGCCGGCGCTGGACCTGCGCGGACTGACGGTCCGCTTTTCGGACGTGGGGCGCGCGGGCACCCTCGCGATGCACGACCCACGTTCGCGCGAGCTGATCCTGCCGCCCGGCAGCTCGGCAGGCACAATGGCGCACGAAGTCGCGCATGACCTCGACTGGCAGGTCGCACTGCGTCGCTACCGGGTGCGCGGTGATTATGCGAGCGACCGCGCCCTGCGCAGCGGATCCGACCGTCTGGCCGCGCGCGTACGTGACCTGAACCCGAGCGCGGCACTTGACGTCGCCGGCGATCGCGCCGGTGCACACGCCCGCCGGCCGGCGGAGAACTTTGCACGCGCGGTCGACTGGTTCGTGGCTGCATCTCTCGCCTCACAGGGCATGACGAACGGCTACCTGTCATCCGTGCAGGACCACATGCTCACCGGCTACGGGACGGTGCGGCCGCCGGACATCAGTGGACGCGGCGGCGACGCGCTCATCAACATCCTCGATGAGGTCGCGCCGCTCTATCCCGAGACGCGCGACTGGTTCCTCCGGAGCTATGGCAGCACGCGCGCACAGAACTCCTTCGATCTGATCCGCGGAATGGCGGATGTCGAGCTGCCGGAGCCCACGCCCGCCGGCCTGCTGGCCGGCGCGGCCAACGAGGACGTCGCCGCGGCACTCGATGCTCTGGTCGGGGCACGCACGCGCGGTTTCGCCGCCATCGACGAGTGGATCTGCCGTGCTCCCGCAGGCGCGCACAACGCCGAGCTGGAGCAGCTGCGGCGCCGGCTGGTCGCGGAAGCCACGGCCGCCCGCGCACGCGGTGTCGCACTGCAGCACGCGGAGCGCCTGCACGGGGAGGATGGCGCACGCTGGGTCGCCCACAAGCTCTACGGCGGCCCGTGGCCGACGCAGTCTCTGGATGAGGGAATGGAAGAGCTGCTCACCGAGCTGGTCGAGGCGGCTCGTGAGGTGGAGCGCATCGAAGTGCGTCCCGCCGGCCAGACGTTCGACCTGCTCAGACTTCCGGCACACTGCGCGCAGCGCTTCTAGCGGCCCCCGCCAGGCGGGCGGCAGCCCCGCTTCAACCGCGGGCTGTTGCAGCTCGCGATTGAACAATTGCTCGGCCTCGCAGTCGGTGTGTTCCCTACACCCCGGGTACGTTTGCGCCCCAGATGATCTTGTGCAGCTGGATCTGGTAGCGGACGGGCAGGCGGTCCTGCAGGATCCAGTCGGCGAGCTGCTGAAAATCCATCATCTCCCACACCGGCGACATCAGCAGTGCGCGCAGCTCTCCGGTGTTCACCTTCACATCGAGACGTCGCTCGCGGATGACATCGCGAGCCCATTCGTAGTCGCCGCGGCTTGCGATGACGAACTTGATCTCATCGCGACCGGTGAGGTGATCCAGGTTCGACCAGAGATTGCGGGCGGACTCTCCGGAGTCGGGGCACTTCAGGTCCATGATCCTGTGCGCACGCGCGTCGAGCGGTGCGACATCGATGGCACCGGACGTCTCGACGAGCACCGTGAAGCCGAGGTCGAGCAGGCGCGTGGTGAGGACGAATGCATTGCTGTGGATGAGCGGCTCGCCGCCCGTGATCTCGACCAGTCGCGTCCCGATCTCCTCGACGCGTGCAACGATCGCATCGAGCGACATCTTCTCTCCGCCATGGAATGCGTACTCCGTGTCGCACCACCTGCAGCGGAGCGGGCAGCCGGTGAGGCGCACGAAGGTACACGGCAGCCCGGCCCAGGTGCTTTCGCCCTGGACCGAATGGAAGATCTCTGTGATGCGCAGGAACTCGCGTTCGCTGCCGACCGGCTCGTTCATCTCACGACCAGTTCGATTTAGTGGACTGTCTCCGAAGTTCCGCGGCATTCGAGTGCGCCTGCGCGCCGCTGGACACTGCGTCGCGGCTCCTCGAAATAGCTCTGCTATGCCGTCGTCGCCACTCCCTGCCAGCGGCGCGCATCCGCGCTCCCGGTGCTCGCGATACTTCGGAGACAGTCCACTAACGTGCGTTCCGGCCGAAGAGAAACCGGAACGGGGATTCACGCAGCACGGAATTGACGACGAACAGCACGTTCGCCGGTCGTTCCGCCATGCGTCGCATCAGATAGGGGTACCACGCCTCTCCGAACGGGACATATACCCGGAGGTTGTACCCCTGATCGATCAACTGGTTTTGTACGTCGCGGGCGATACCGTACAGCATCTGGAATTCCCAGCCGGACGGCGGCAGGTCGTGCTGCGCGGCGTACTCGCGGGTTGCCCGGATCATGGCCGGGTCGTGAGTGGCGATGCCCGGGAAGTTTCCGTCGGAGAGCAACATCTTCATGAGAGCGACGAAGCTGGCGTCGACTTCCGGCTTCGGCTGGAACGCGTATTCCTCCGGCTCCTTGTACGCTCCCTTGCAGAGCCGGACGCGTGCGCCGAGCAGATTGGCTTCACGGACGTCGTGGTCGGAGCGACGCAGGTACGACTGGAGCACGATGCCGATATTGTGGTAGCCTTCCTCCCAGAGCGAGCGGAAGAAGTCGAGCGTCCGCTGCGTATGCGGAGTGCCCTCCATGTCGAAGCGCACGAAAATCTCATGCGTGCGGGCGGCATCGAGCACGCGCTTGACATTGGTGCGCAGGAACTCGACGTCCCAGTCGGCGCGGTTCTCGGGCGTGTTGTGCTTCGGCGGGCGCGGCCACAGCGGGTCGAGAGCATCGCCTGTGGATTCAGCCGCATGGCGCCGCGCGGCCGGGCCCGCATGCTGTCGCGCGGCTGTTTCGCCGGCGCCTCTCCGGATTCTGACGTCCTGGCCCATCTGTGTGAGCTTGAGTGAGACGTTGACGCGGTCGCGGAGCTGGCTGTCTGCCGCGATGAGTCCGAGCAATCGCACATACGTGTCAGCCGCCGCTGCGGCCTCCTCACGCGTGCGTACCGACTCGCCCAGGTAGTCGAGAGATACGAAGAAGCCGCGTGCGACGAGTGCGCGCGCGGCATTGAGTCCGTCCTCGACCGTCTCGCCTGCTACGAACCGGCGCGACATGGTGCGGGCGCCCGGCGCCGACATGGACATGCGGCGCGCCAGGGCGTTCTCGCTCAGGAAAATGAAAACATCGCGTAGCAAGTGCTCAGTCCTCCAGCGCCTCTCTGCGGCGCGCGATGGCGGCATCCAGCTCCGCCTTGACTTCGTAAAGCGACAGGTCCATTGCACCGCGCCGCGCTTCGTCCTCGGTCTGCGCGCGGGCGACGTCTCCGGACTCCGCGTGGTCCATGATACCGGCACCGGTCGCGGCCCAGCGGATGAAGATGAGGAAAGCCGCCCAGGGCGGCGACGTCGCGGGGTCGTGCTCGACGTCGACATCGACCGTGTACGGCTGTCCGTCCGCTCCCTCGAACGCCGGCGCCCGGTTGTGCTCTTCGACGTAGCCGGCGAGCGTCATGTCCTTCGCTTCGGCCGCGTCAGCGCCGGTGAGCGAGCCGATCAGATCCGGCTGCTCCTCGTCGTCATCCTCCGTAAGCCCGAACAGAGCGTTCCGCTCCAGCTCCTCGTACAGCCCGTCCTGCCCGTCTCTCTCCTCATCTTTCATGGGAGAAGCTTCGTCGGTTACGTTGGGGTGAGCAAGGGGTAGCGAGCCACTGCTGCACACGGGAGGCATGGTTTGAAGGCAGCGATCTTCTCGCAACACGGGGCCCCGGACGTCATCCGCATCGAGGACGTCCCGCGTCCCGAGCCGGATCAGGGGGAGGTGCGGCTGCGCGTTGCGGCTGCGGGAATGAACCACCTGGACCTGTGGGTCCGGCGCGGGCTGCCGATCGAGACGACCATGCCGCACATCGGCGGATCCGACATCGCCGGCGTCGTGGATGCAGCCGGTCCCGGTGTTGCCGCCGACTGGCTCGGTGCGCGTGTCGTGGCGGACCCCTCCATTTCCTGCGGCGTGTGTGAGTGGTGCACGCGCGGCGAAGAGCCGCTCTGTGTGGAGTACCGCATCCTGGGCGAGCACACGAACGGGGGTTTTGCGGAGTATGTGACCGTGCCGGCACGCAACCTCCTGCGCATACCGGACGGTTATCCGGTGGAGACTGCGGCGGCGGCGCCGCTGGGGTTCCTGACCGCCTGGCGCGGGCTCGTGACGCGCGGACGGCTGACCGCCGGGGAGAGCGTGCTCGTCACCGGCGCGTCGGGCGGTGTCGCGACCGCAGCCATCCAGATCGCACGACACCTCGGCGCGCGCGTATACGCCGTCACCACCGGCGAGAACGTCGAACGCGTGCGTGCCCTCGGCGCCGATGTCGTATACGATCGCGAACAGGTGGACTATTCGCGCGAGATCTGGCGCGATACGAAGAAGCGAGGTGTAGACCTCATCTTCGACTCCGTGGGCGAGCAGACCTGGCAGCAGAACGTGCGCGCGGCCGCCCGCGCCGGCCGCATCGTCGTGTATGGCGGCACGACCGGACCACGACTCGAGACGGATGCGCGCGTGCTGTTCTGGAAGCAGCTCGAGATCGTCGGGACCACCATGTCCAGCCGCGCCGAGTTCCGGGCTGTCATGGAGCTCGTGTTTTCACGCGTTCTCGAACCGGTCGTCGACGTGGTCTGGGACCTCGACCGGGCGCGTGAGGCCCACGAGCGCCTGGAGGCCGGCCGGCAGTTCGGCCGCATCGTGCTCCGGCCCTCGCCGTCGATCTCCTGAGCAGGCCCGCCATCTGGAACGCTTCCTGCCCGGCGTGGAAGGCATTCAGGCACGACGCAGAGCGCAGGGTTGGCGCGACTGGAGAGGGAAAATGGCGCGGGCTCGCACGTGGGATCCGGTGGAGAACGAGATTGTCGGGGAATACGACGTGTTCAACATCCGCCGGCACGTGATGCGGTCACCCCGGACGGGCGACCTGCACGCGTTTCACGTGGTCGACGTTCCGGCCAGCGTCCACGTGATCCCGTTCACCACGGACGGCCATATCGTTCTGGTCGAGCAGTTCCGGCAGGGCGTGCAGCGCGTGTCGCTCGAGTTTCCCGCGGGCATCGTGGAGGCGGGGGAGGATCCCGTACGTGCGGCCGTGCGCGAGCTGCAGGAGGAGACGGGCTACTGCGCGGAGACGGCGGATATCGTGGGCGACTTCGATCCGGATCCGGCGATCCAGTCGAACGCCATCCAGGTCATTGTGGCGCGGGGCTGTCGGCCGGGCGGCGAACGGGATCAGGACGATGGTGAGGACGTGGCGGTGCGGATCGTGGAGCCGGCGGAGATCGAGAGACTGATCGATGACGGCAGGATCAGGCACGCAGCCTGTATCACCGCCTGGCATCTGTATGAGCGGCAGAATCGCCGGTTTCAGGGATAGCGGTCAGCTTCGACGGGTCCAGCGATCGGCGTCGCGCACGTCGTATTTCTCGAGCACACGCACGAAAGCCTCTTCCAGATCTATCTTCTGCTCGTTGGCAATCGCGATGAGGACGAACATGATATCGGCGAGCTCGAGTGCGAGGTCCTGCTCCGGCTCGCCGGGCTTCTTCGTCTTGTGACCGAAGCGATGATTGAGCTCGCGGGCGAGCTCGCCGACTTCCTCGACGAGGCGAGCGAGATTGGTGAGCGGCGGCCAGTAGCCGGCCTCGAACTGTCCGATGTACGTGTCGACGGCCTTCTGTGCGTCGGATATCTTCATGAGCGTCCGCCGGCGAGGACCTGCACGAAGCGGTCGATCTCGTCGTGGGTGTTGTAAAAGTGCGGTGAAACCCGTACGTATCCGGGGCGGGAATCGACAATGATGTCGTGATCGGCCAGCCGCTGCACCGCGCCCGCGGGGTCCTCGTGCGGGATCATGACGAGTGCGGAGCGCGCGGTCGCGTCGGTGGCGCCGCGGAAGCTGAGGCCCGCCTCCTCGAGCCGGACGAGCAGGTGCTCGGTGAGATCGCTGTTCCGCTCGCGGATGGGCACTACGCCGATCTGGTCGATGATGTCCTGTCCGCCGAGCGCACTGTGGACGGTGGGAAGAGCAGGCGTGCCGAGCTCGAAGCGGCGCGCATCCTCCTTGAACTCGAAGTCATGGATGTCGAAGTCGAACTGAGCGCGCGCAGCGAACCAGCCTGTAATCGTGGGGTGCAGCTCATGCAGCCATTCGTCGCGCACGTAGAGGTACGCGAGACCGGGGCCGCCGAGCAGCCACTTGAGCGGGCCGGTGACGAGTGCATCGGCGCCGAGCGCTTTCACATCGATCGGTACCTGCCCGGCGCTCTGGTAGGCATCGATGATGAAGAACGCGCCGTGGCGCCGGGCGGCCTCGGCGATCGGCTGCATCTGCTGAATGGCGCCCGTGGTGAAGAACACGTGACTGATCGACACGATCGCTGTACGGTCGTCGATGGCGGCGGCCATGCGCTCCGGATCGATGCTGACGCCGTCATCGCTCGGCACGCGTGTCACCTCCACGTCCGGCCGTACCATCCACTGATAGGCGACGGTGGGGAAGTCGAGCTCAGCCACCACGACACGACTGCGTTTCGAGTAGTCGAACGCGGAGCCGAGCACGGACAGCGCAGCCGACGTGCTCGCCGCGAGCGCGATCTCGCCGTCGCCCGCCCCGACCATCGCGCCGACGCGCGATCGCAATTCCGCCAGCCGGCCCATCCACGTCTCGTACCAGGCCGACGCACCGTACGTATGCCACTCCTCGTGGAACGTGCTGATGCGCGCGAGCGCCCGGTGCGACAGGGCGCCGAGCGAGCAGGAGTTCAGATAGGTCTTGCGCTCGAGGATGGGGAACTCGCCCCGCCAGTCAGTCCAGTTCATGGCGGCAAGGTAGACAGCCGCTGCGACGACCGGCAAGACGCAGCGCGAGGTCGCGCATGATGCCGGACGCGTTCCAGCTGCTCGCGTCGCTGCCGTGGATCGCCATGCTCCTCATCATGCCGCTCATGCTGCTGCGCCGGCCGCGCCTGTCCTCGTTCCCGCCGCCGGCACCCGATGATGCGCCGCTGGTGTCCATCATCGTTCCTGCGCGCAACGAGGCCGTCAACATCAGCGTCTGCCTCGCCAGCCTGCTCAACACCGTCTACCCCAACTACGAGATCATCGTCGTCGATGACGACAGCACCGACGGTACCGGCGACATCGTACGGATCCTCGCCGATCACGCCGACGGAAAAGTCCAGCTCGTCGATGGCCAGCCGCTGCCCGACGGCTGGCTCGGTAAGCCGTGGGCCTGCTGGCAGGGCTACCGCCGCGCAAAGGGCGATCTGCTCCTGTTCACCGACGCGGACACCCGCCACGAGGAACGACTGCTCGGCCACGCGGTCGGTGCGCTCACGAGCCGCCGCGCGGACATGACCAGCGTGATGCCACGACAGCTGATGATCGGACTCTGGGAGCGCCTCATCCTCCCCCACATCTTCGCACTCATCTCACTCCGCTTCATCAACCTCGAACGCGTCAACCGCACTCACAGGCCGCGCGACGTGATCGCCAACGGCCAGTTCATGCTCATCCGGCGCGAGGCCTATGACGCCATCGGCGGACACGATGCTCTGCGCGCGGAGATCGTCGAGGACCAGCGCATCGCCCAGCGACTGGTCGCCGCCGGACGCCGCATTCTCATCGCCCATGCCGAGGACCTCATGGAGACGCGGATGTACCGCTCGCTCCGCGGCATCATCGAGGGCTGGACCAAGAACCTCGCCATCGCTTCACGCCGGGCCTCACCCGGCTGGGCCGCCCCCGTCGTCCCCTGGCTGATCGCCATCTTCCTCATCGGGATGTGGGTCGTCCCGCCCGTCATCCTGCTGACCGTTCTGATGACACCCCTCGGCGGCTGGGTACAGGGCTGGAGCGTGGCCGTAACGGCCGCTTCACTCCTGTTCTGGCTGCTCGCCCACGCCGCGCAGCGTGTGCCGCTGCCCTACGCGCTCACCTACCCCCTGGGTGCCCTGGCCGCAGCGGGTCTGGTTGTGCGCAGCATCGTCAAGGGCCCGCGGGTTGCGTGGAAGGGTCGGGAATACCGTGTGGAAGAGGGTCCCCGGAGCGTGGAGCGGCCGTCGAATGTATGATTTCCGGACAGATCAGGGGCTATGCCCTTGAGATGTGAGGTGATCGCGGAGTAGATTGCATACGTACATTCCATTCAGTCACGGCGACGCGCGCCACTGGAGCTCCCGGGTGATGCCCGGGGCTGGCAACCGCACCCCTCAGACCCGGGAACGGGGACTTGATCAACCGTCTTCTGGAGCAGCTCGATAATCCGCGCCGGCACCTGGCCTTCCTGGTTGGGGTGCTGGCGCTGGTGTTCGTGCTGACCGGGGTGGTGGCGTGGCGGGCGAGCGCAGCGGAACGTGACCGCGCGGAGCTGGCGCGCAAGACGCTGGACAAGACGGCGCAGACGGCCCTGAAGGACTGGAGCCTGCTTTACAACACCTATGCCGGATCGCTGATCCCCCATTATGCGCAGCACGTGATGAAGCCGCAGCTCTCGCTCGACACGCTGAGGGAGGCGGTGGGGGTGGCGGACATCTGCGCAATATGCAGTCCCGGACAGCGGATTCCATCGGCATTCACCATCGATGCGGTAACCGGTGCGGTGGAATGGTCGGGTGACCCGGTCGATGCGCGTGTCGGACCGGCGGTGCTGGCGCGCATTGCTGTGGGCGAAATTTCGAAGTTCCACGACGCGTTACGGGGCGGCTTCTACTTCATCGAGACGGACACGACGACCGTGAGTGCACTGGTCTTCGTGATCTCGGAGGATGGCGCAACCGCTCCGCGTATCACCGGCGTGGTGCTGGACCGTGTCACGTCGCAGGAGATGCTGGCCTTTGCAGCGACGAAGGCGCGGCTGCTCCAGACCTCGACGGTGCCGGGCGCGACCGCGGAGGAGTTGTTTGCGCGATCGGCCTATGTCGGTGATACGCAGTTGTTCGGCGCGGGGTCGAGTGAGGCGTTCCAGCGGGGCTCGGTAGGCACACCGGTATACGGTCTCACGCTTGCGGTCGGGCCGCAGCCTGCGGCAGTGGATCTGTTGCAGTTCGGCGCGGATCCAGTGGCGGAGCGCCTGACGATGATCATGCTGCTGCTGGTGATCGGGGCACTGCTGGCGATGGCGCTGTTGCAGGTGCGTCGGGAAGCGGAGCTGACGCGGCTGCGTGCGGATTTCGTGTCCGGCGTATCGCATGAATTGCGCACGCCGCTGGCGCAGATCCGGATGTTCACGGAAACGCTGCTGCTCGGACGTGTGCGCTCGGATGTGGAGCGGCGGAGGTCGCTGGAGATCATCGACCAGGAGGCGCGTCGTCTAGCGCACCTGGTGGAGAACGTGCTGCTGTTCTCAAAGACGGAAGGCGGCCGGCGCGCGCGGGTGGCGCCGGAGCCGACGCATTTCGCGGAGGAGGTGCGGCATGCCGTGGAGAGCTTCACGCTGCTGAGCCGCAACCGCGACGTGGAGCTGCGCACGGAGCTGCAGGAGAACATCACCGTCGAGGTAGACCGGATGGCGCTGCGGCAGATCCTGATCAACCTGGTGGACAACGCGCTGAAGTATGGCCCGGCGGGGCAGCGTATCACGGTCGGTGCAGCGCTGTTCGATGACGTGGCCCGTCTCTGGGTGGACGACGAGGGGACGGGAATCCCGGCAGAGGAGCGGTCTCGGGTGTTCGAGTCGTTCTACCGTCTTCCGCGCGACATCGAATCGCGTGTGACCGGTAGCGGCATCGGACTGGCCGTCGTGCGTGAGCTGGCGCGGCTGCACGGCGGGGACGCGTGGGCCGAAGCCGCACCGGGCCGGGGCACGCGCATTGTCGTGCAGTTCCCTGATGCATACGTTCGCAGCGATCAGGCGGGTGATTTCGCAGCCGCATCGTAGTTCGGACGTGCCAGGGACGTAATGCGCCGCATACTCATCGTTGAAGACAATCCGGACCTTGCGTTCGGCCTCCGCAACAACCTGGAGATCGAGGGCTACGACATCTCCGTAGCCGAGGACGGCCTGGCCGGCCTGCGGGAAGCCCGGTCCAGCCGACCCGATCTGATCATCCTCGACCTCATGATGCCCGGCCTGGACGGCTACCGCGTGTTGCGGACGCTGCGGGATGAAGGCAACAGCACTCCGGTGCTGATCCTGTCGGCCAAGGGCGAAGAAGCGGACAAGGTGCGGGGCTTCCGAATGGGTGCGGACGACTTCGTCACGAAGCCGTTCAGCCTCCTCGAGCTCCTGGCGCGCGTGGAGGCGCTGCTGCGTCGGTCGTCACAGGACGACCGTGCCACGTCGGCGCAGACGTTCCAGTTCGGGGACGTGCGCATCGATCCGGCAGCGCGGCGCGTGACTCGACGGGGCGAGGCGGTCGAGCTGACGGACCGTGAATTCTCGCTGCTGATGGCGCTGGCCGGTCGTGGCGGTGCCGTAGCCAGCCGACAGGATCTGCTGCTGGAGGTATGGGGTCATCGCGGGACCGTGCTCAGCCGCACGGTCGACACACACGTCGCAGAGCTGCGCCGCAAGCTGGAGGATGACCCCGCCGCCCCCCGGCATCTGGTGACCGTCAGAAAGCGGGGCTACCGGCTTCAGGCGTGAGCAACTTCACAGACTCCTGACATTTCCCCACGAGTTCCTGACATACTTCTGACGTTACGCTGACTCGCCTGCCGCGCCTGCCGATTAGCTTGGAATCATGGCTGACACAGGGAGGCGTGGAATGTTCGACCAGCTGCTGGGACGGCGCCGCAGGGCTTCCGGGACAGTGCGGCAGGACGCTCCGCTGCGTCCGTCACGGGACGTCCTCGTGGCGGAGCGGGACGGCGTCGCGGTCCTGCTGGACCTCAGGCGTTCGGTGTATCTCGGCCTCGATGAGGTCGGTACGGTGGCGTGGCGCGAGATCGAGAATGGCGGCAGCCCGGCCTCGGTGACGCGTCGTGTCTGCGAGGAATACGACGCTCCGGCCGACCTCGTGCAGGCGGACATCCAGAAGTTCATCACGGATCTGCGCCGGCGCCGTCTGGTGGTGACCGCATGAATACGCAGCGTCCACCCGGCGTCCTGTCCTGCCTGGCCACTCTCCTGTGCATGGATGTGCTCTCGCGCGTCATCGGTCTGCGCCGCACGCTGGCCTTCCTGCGCCGCGTGACACCCGCGTCTGCTGCGGAGTCGCGTCCGGACGAGCTGATCGAGGCGACGGCTCATCGCGTAGCGCTGGCTGCGGCGTTCTATCCGCGCCGCGCCCTCTGCCTGGAGCAGTCCCTGACGCTCCTGGTGCTGCTGCGCCGGCGCGGTGTGGCTGCGGAGCTCCGGCTGGGAGTGCAGCCGCGTCCGTTCTACGCCCACGCCTGGGTCGAAGCGGGTGGCAGGCCGGTCAGCGAATCGGAGAATCTGCCGCTCACGTTCGCCGCCTTCCCCGGTCTCGGAGTCTGATCATGTACGTTTGCGCGCTGCGGCCCCGCGGCGAGTCGCTGTCGAAGGCGGATGTCTTCGGTTACATCACGCGCCTCAAGCGGGATGGAGCTTCGCTTCATTCCATCGTCGAAGGACCGTTCGCCGCAGTGGCCGCGGAACGGCCGGGGCAGCATCGCAAGATGCTCGGCCGTTTCGGCGGCCTGATCGGCGCGGGCGACGTGCGGCTGGACAACCGTTCGGAAGTGGCCGGTCTGGCCGGCGTGAGCGCGCAGGCACACACCGATCTGGAGCTGGTGCTGGCGGCCATCGACCGCAGGGGCGAGGGCGTCATACCGCGGCTGCTCGGCGACTTCGCCTTCGTCTGCTGGGACGCGCGCGCGCAGAAGCTGCTGGCCGTCCGCGACGCATTCGGCGTCAGGCCCCTGTACCGGCGTGCGGCGCCGGGCCTGCAGCTGTTTTCGTCGGATATCGAACCGCTGCGGATCGACGAGAGCTATGACTTCGAGTACATCGCCGACTTCCTGAGCGGTCAGACAGCGGGCCTGGAGGCGACGGTGTGGCGCGGCATCACGCCCATCGCCGCCGGCAGCCTGGTGCGCCAGCGCGGCACCGTGCAGAGCCCGGAGCGCTACTGGCGCGCCGAAGAGTTCGTGCCCGCCGAGGACGGCGACGAAGAGGAGAACTGCCAGCGGTTCCGTTCACTTCTCGAGGAGTCGGTACAATCCCGCGTGGAAGGCGCGGAAGAGACGTGGGCGCATCTGTCGGGGGGTCTGGATTCATCGTCGATCGTGGCGCTGTCGAATGCAGCCGGCGTGGAGGACAGGCGGATCGTCAACACGATCACGATCGTCGACACGCTCGGTGAGGGCGACGAGCGCGCGTATTCAGACACGGTCGTGCAGCGCTACGATCTGCGCAACGAGCAGGTTCGCGACTACTGGGCCTGGCAGGATGACGGCGAAGCGCCACCCATGACGGATCAGCCGTCGCCGCTCTACCCGTTCCATGCGCGGGATCGACGCGCGTGGAATACCGTGCGGCAGGCGGGCGGCCGGGTGCTGCTGAGCGGTTTCGGCGCCGACCAGTACCTCCACGGCAACCTCGACTACATCACGGACCTCGCGGCGAAGGGTCGGATCCGCGACGCGGTTGGCGAAGTGACGGCCTGGTCAGTGGCCATGCGGCAGTCCTTCTGGAGCGTCGGTCGCCGCTACCTCCTCGATCCGTTCCTGTCGCGCTCGGGACAGCGTGTCGAGCGACCGCACTGGCTGGCACCTTCCTTCGCGGGCTGTACCGGCACGGGCTCTCGCATGGCGGGCAGCCACCGCTTCGCCCGGCAGATCACGGCCAACCTGAATGCGCTGCCTGCGTGGCTCGAGCGGTGGCCGTACGGTCACGAGATCGAGATGCGATACCCGTTCCTCTACCGGCCGCTGGTCGAGGCATCGCTGCGACTTCCAGCCACGCAGCGGGTGCGGCCGAATGCACGCAAGTGGATCCTGCGGCAGGCGACACGGGATGTGCTGCCGGAGCAGGTACGCATGCGCTCGACCAAGGGTGGTATCGACGCAAGGATCCTGTGGTCGCTGCATCGCGAGAAGCCGCGTCTGGACGCGATGCTGCGCGATCCGATACTGGCGCAGCTGGGCTGCATCGATGCCGGCGCGCTCCGCCGTGCGGTGGACGAAGCGCGGCGCGGCATCGCAGTGAACAACGTACAGCTGTTCAGTGCACTGGCGCTCGAGACGTGGCTGTCCGTGCGCAATGGCGTCCACACGGGCGCTGCGGAGTTGACCGTGAGCGCGGCATGAGCCGCGTGAACTTTCACGCGCCTGTAATGGCGCACTTCATACTTGCGAGGAGATGAATCATGGAAAAGAAGCCCTACACCCCGCCGACCATCACGGAGCATGGTGACGCGGTGAAGGAGACGAAGGGATTCGGCGGTGAGTACTGGGAGATCATGTCGGCGAAGAACACCTCCGACGTGAAGGTCGACTGGTAGTCAGATGGGGCGCAGTCAACGCGCCGGCGATGGTCGCCGGCGCGATCAGTGGCGCGGGGGGCGTGTGGTCGAACGAGGGCCTGAGGGAGCGGGCGGTCTGCGCAGGCAGATGCCGGAGGATGTCGTCGGTCGGCTGAATCAGCTGTCCGCCGCCGCCGCTGTCCTCGCCTCCGACGGCCGGGTCCTGGCCTGGAACCGGGATGCCGCCGCGCTGCTGGGCTGGAAGCACGGCGCGCAGCCGCGACTCGCGGGAGCGAATGCACCCTGGCTGCTCCGCCTGCTGGGCGCGGTGGAGGTCGAGGGCTCGGGGCTCGTGGTCATCTCGCGGCAGCGGCGCGATGGCACCCGCCGGGTGCTCAGGCTGCGGGCGAGCCGTTTCGCGGATCGTGATCTGCTGGTGCTGATACGGGACTGCACGAACGAAGTCGGGAGGCCACGGCATGCCAGTGTGAAGGAGCACAGGCTGCGGCAGTTCCTGGATCAGCTGTCGGATGTCGTGCGTGATCACGCGATGCTGGTAGCGGACGAACGCGGCCAGATCGCGAGCTGGAACAGTGGTGCCGAGAGATTGACCGGCATTGCGGCGGAGCACGTCATGGGCAGGCACCTGGCGGTACTGCTGGTGCAGGAGCCCGCGCAGATTGTCGCGCTCCTGGAACGTGCGGCGGGAACCGGCAGGGCGGAAATGAAGATGGACGTGCGTCGTTCGAACGGTGCGACGATGCCGGCGCACGTCACGATCGCGCGGCTCAACGACATGGGGCAGCAGCCGACATCCTTCGCGATCGTTCTGCGGGATCTGTCAGAGCAGATGCGGGCGGAAGAGAACCTGCGCCGCAGCGAAGAGCAGCTTCGGCACTCGCAGAAGATGGACGCGGTCGGCCGTCTCGCGTCCGGCATCGCTCACGATTTCAACAATGTCCTCACGGCCATTCAGGGTCACGTGCAGTTCCTGCTCGAGGATCTGCCGCAGGACCTCGCTTCGCGTGATGATGCGGAAGAGATCAGGAAGGCGGCGGACCGCGCAACCGAGCTGACGCGGCAGCTGCTGACGTTCGCACGCAAACAGCCGAGCAAACCCATCTCGCTCAGCCCGAACACGCTGATCACCGAGATCGAGAAGCTGCTCCGCCGTCTGATCCGCGCCGATGTCACGCTCGACACGGTGCTCGAGGATGTGCCGAACGTACTGATCGATCCCGGCCAGCTGGAGCAGGTCATCGTCAACCTGGTCGTGAATGCGCGCGACGCCATCGGTGGCACCGGCGGAATCACGATCACCACGTCGCGCGTCAGTGTCGATCAGATCGGCTCCGCTCGCGGTCTGGATCTCACGCCCGGCGACTACGTCAAGATCGCCGTGAGTGATACCGGTGAGGGAATGAGCCAGGCGACGCAGCTGCAGATCTTCGAACCGTTCTTCACCACGAAGGCGGAAGGCACCGGGCTCGGACTGTCGACGGTCTACGGAATCGTGAAGCAGGCCGGCGGTCACATCTCGGTTTACAGCGAGTCCGGCAGGGGCACCACGTTCAGGGTGTATCTGCCTGTGCAGGAAGCCGGTGATGCGACCACTACCGTGATCAGTGAAGGCATGAGCCAGAGCGGAACGGGTACGGTCCTGCTCGTCGAGGACGATGCGTCGGTGCGCGCGCTTGCGAAGCGCACGCTCGAGGCCAGCGGCTATGAGGTCGTGGAAGCTGCGGATGGAGAGGAAGCGCTTCGCATTGCGGATGGTAAAGCAGGCATCGATGTGGTCGTCACCGACCTGACCATGCCCCATCTCGGCGGCGACGAGCTGGCGACGCGTATCCGCGAGACGAATCCGGACGCAGGCATCGTCCTGATGTCGGGCTTCTCGGAGGTGTCACTCGTGCGCGAAGGCAGGATCGGCGAGCACGACCATTTCCTCGAGAAACCGTTCACGCCGAACGCGCTCGTTGACGTAGTGCGGGAGGCCATGCAGAACATCGACGGCCCGTCCCCGACGGAGCCGCTGTGATTGCTCCTGCCGCTGCGTGACGTTCGAGCCGCCGGTTCGAGCGCGGCTCAGTCCTCCACGAAATCGACGTGAACGCGATTGGGGATCAGACCTTCCTCGAACCCGCGATCCAGGAACATCTGCACCGCTCGCCTCCCATCCGCGCCATAATCCAGCGTGCGCTGGTTCACATACATGCCGACGAATTCGTCCGTCTGGCTCGCGTCCAGGTCGCGGCCGAACTGCATGGCATGCTCGAGGGCCGGGGTGCGGTGGTCGAGGCCGTAGGCAATGGATTCGCGCAGCAGCTTCGACACCCGGCGAATCAGGTCATCACCGAGGTCACGACGAATGACATTGCCGCCCAGCGGCAGCGGCAGTCCGCCCGTCTCACCAGCCCACCATTCGCCGAGGTCGACGATCAGGTGGAGTCCTGCATCGCCGAATGTGAGCTGGCCCTCGTGGATGATCAGTCCTGCATCGGCATTGCCGGCAGCGACGTAATCGATGATCTCGTCGAACGGAACGGTCACGGGCTCGAATTCCGGCATGTACATGCGCAGGGCGAGATACGCGGACGTCATCTCGCCCGGGATGGCGATGCGCCGGCCGCGCAGGTCGCCAGGCTGGAGCGGGTCACTCGCTACGACGCGCGGGCCGTAGCCCTCACCCATCGATGCGCCGTGCGGCAGCAGCGCGTACCGGTCGGCGATGTAGGAGTACGCGTGTATCGAAACCGCGGTCACCTCCAGCTCGCCGTTCAGCGCGCGCCGGTTCAGTGTCTCGATATCCTGCAGCTCGTGGACGAACTCGATGTCGCCGGTATCGATGAGATTCTCGGCGAGCGCGTAGAACATGAACGCGTCGTCTGAGTCGGGCGAATGCGCGACGCGGATGGTGCGGGCCATGGCTGTGCTGCTCCAGGGTTGGATTAGTACGGGTGGCCGGATCTTACAGGCGTCGGCGGGTGCCTGCAACCGGTGGACTGTAGCCGGCTTCGGCGGAGTGGTGCGTGTCGGCCGCTTGCGCGTTCGAGAGGTGGCGCGGGGCCGGGTCGACTGGTGGTGCGCGACGGCGTGGGGTCGACGGGTCGGCGCGGGGTCGACGGATCGGCGCGGGGTCGGCGGGTCGGCCCGGGTCGGCGGCGCGCATCGAATCGACCATTCTGCGAGCGCCTTTGCCACCGCCGGACGGTTGAACGCAACTGCAACACACAATCGTACACAGCGGCGTCGCGCCAGGCGATTCATGGAAAGTTCGACGCGCATAGCGCGGCGAATCCTCCATCCCGGACAGTCGCCAGCGCCGTAGGGTCGATTGGGGGACCGGCGGGCGCGATCCACTCGTCAGGGTCGATGGGGCGCCCGGCCGGCGCGAGCCAGCGCTTTTTGATCGATGCTGGGCCCGGTCGCCGCGCACGACATGTAATGCTGGACAACTGCCGCGGCGCATGCAGATTGGGACCTACCCAATCGATTCCCGTACGAGCGAGGCCCGCATGAGCCTGATAATCTCCTGGCTGATTCTGACGCTGGCGGTGTGGATCACGGCAATGGTGCTGCCCGGCTTCCATGTGAAGAGCTTTACGAGCGCCATCGTCGTGGCGGCAATCTTCGGTGCGCTGAACGTGCTGCTGGGCTGGCTCTTCTTCACCGTTTTCGCGATTGCGACGCTGGGCCTGGCGCTACTGCTGGCGTTCATCACGCGCTGGATCATCAATGCGATTCTGCTCAAGCTGACGGACGCACTCACGGACCATCTGACGATCGATGGATTCCGTAACGCGCTGCTCGGCGCGCTGATGATTTCGCTGATCGGCACGGTCGCTGAATGGCTGGTCCGCGCCATCACCTGACGGCGCTGCTCGTTCGAACGCGCACCACACGGCTGGACTGGTGTACCAGAGGTCGGGTTGCCACGCGTCAGAGTGGGGTCGCAGCATGCAGTACGATGAGATCAGCGGAGTAGCAGCGGATCCGCACAGTGCGGCGGACGTACGAAGAGAGTGCCTCAGGCTCGGCTTCGAGCTCGTCGGCCTTGCTCGCGTGCAGCCGAGCGCGCATGGCCGGTACCTGCGCGACTGGCTTGCGGCCGGCCGACACGGCACGATGTCCTATCTGGCCCGGGAGGATGCAGTCGAGCGACGGCTCCGCCCTGATGTCGCACATCCGGAGCTGCGTTCGGCCATCGTGCTGGGCGTGAGCTACGCGGATGACCCGGACGCCGACCCGGTGCCCGATGCGGCGCGCGGCGTCATCGCGCGATACGCGCGCGGCCGGGACTACCACAAAGTCATCAAGAGCAGACTGCTGACGCTGCTCCGCCGGCTCGAGGAGCAGGCGGGCACGGCGCTGCCGCTCGCCCGCGCGAGCGTCGATACTGCGCCCGTGCTCGAGCGCGAGCTGGCGCAGCGCGCAGGACTCGGCTGGTTCGGCCGCAGCACGATGCTGATCAACCCGAAGCGCGGGTCGTACTTCTTCCTCGCCACACTGCTCGTCGAGCTGGAGTTCGACGAGTACGACACGCCGTTCGAGCGCGATCACTGCGGCACATGCAACGCGTGCGTGGCTGCGTGTCCGACGGGTGCGCTGCTCGGTCGCGACGAGAGCGGTGCGCCGGTCATGGATGCGACGCGCTGCATCTCCTATCTGACGATCGAAAATCGTGGTGAGATACCGCGCGAGCTGCGCCCGCTCATCGGTAATCGGATTTTCGGATGTGATATCTGTCAGGAGGTGTGCCCATACACCCGTAAGTTCTCACGACCGTCCTCGGAACCGGCATTCGCTTCCCGCGGGCCGGGGGAAGCGCCGTTCGGTGTGCAGCTGGAGGCAGGCGTGTCGACGTCGCACCCCGGCACGCGCTCGCCCTCGCTCATTGCCCTGCTCGAGACGGCACTGGAGGAGGAGGCGTGGGACTCGTTCTCGCGCGGCTCCGCAATACGGCGCTCCGGCAGGGCGGGGTTCGCTCGCAACGTGTGCGTCGGGCTCGGCAACTGGGGCTCGCCGGCAGCGGTCCCCGTGCTCTCGCGGGCGTTGTCCGACCCCGAGCCGTTGGTGCGTGCGCATGCCGCCTGGGCACTCGGCAGAGTGGGCTCTGCCGAGGCCAGGTCAGCGCTGTCGGCGTATGCGTCGGTGGAAACCGACGCGCGCGTGCTGTATGAGTTGGCGGCGGCGATGGACGCCTGACGGTCGAACTCGATCGTTCGACGATCTCCGCGGCGAACCAGCGGAGGCTCGGCCGCCAGCTCAATCCTCTAAGCGCGGAGCGCATGGCTGCTTCGTCGGACGGCTCCCCCGGCACTTCAGTGGTCTCCTTCCACCGGACGAATGCCGTACACCACCCCGAGGATCGTCCCCAGCTCTTCCTCCAGCTCCTCGATCTCCACGGATAGGTTGGTCCAAACGCCCTTTCAACCACTTTTCGTCGGATGGGCACTGTGGTGTCCCGGGGTCAAGAGCAGGTGGATCCAAGGCGGGCCGTGGAGCGAGGCGGAGTGGGGCGAGGTCTCGATGGCGGTGTTGCACGCGTTCAGCGGGGCCCTGTAGCTTGACGCTCGCCCACCGGCAGATCTCGATTCACTCGGGGTCCTGCACCCCACTCGACCACCTTCGAAACACAAGGCAATCATGAAGAGGCGCAGCATCAACCCGACCGACTGGCTCCAGGGGTTCGGATTGAATCACGGCGTGGAGGTCACCGAAGGGCAGCGGGTCCTTTACCTCTCCGGACAGACGTCCAGTGGTCCCGACGGAGCGCCCATGCACGTCGGGGATCTGGTCGCGCAATTCAGGCTCGCATGGCAGAACCTGAAGAACGCTCTGGCCGCAGCTGACATGACGCCG
>DATHUY010000110.1 GCA_035461765.1 Longimicrobiales bacterium | reverse complement strand
ATCCGTCCGCAGCAGCTCGAGGGAGCTGTCGTAAATGTCCCGATCCGCCCCGTTCATCGGGGCGCGACCGTACGCAAAGATACCGGCGACGGTCAGCTGGCGGTACCACAGTCGGGTCCAGTCGGCGGAAACCTTTGCCGCCCCGCCCACCAGAACGATCTTGCCGCCCTCACGCGTGATGGCGAGGGAGTCCTGGATGGTGGAGGTGCTGCCGACCGTATCGTAGACCAGCGATGGCCCGCCTTCAACGAATCTCGGCGCCAGGGACGGCTTGTAGGCGCGCGCGTGCGGCAGCGATTCCGCCCAGCGATAGATCTCATCGGGGCGACGAAAGACGGGATCTGCGCCCGCGGCCTCGGCCTGCTCCATCTGGAAATCGTATCGTCCCAGGCAGGCGATCGGACCTTCCCAGCCCGTTGCTCGCAGCGCCCGCACGGTCAGGACGCCGATGGTGCCGGCCCCGATGACGAGCACGACATCCCCCTCGGCGGGGGGGTGGAGCAGGACGGGGCGGAGCGAGGACGCGAGCGGGTCGGTGAGGACGGCCACCTCGTCGGTGAGGCCGGCCGCGGAATGCAGCTGCGAGCGGTGGGCGACAAACGTCTTCGACCAGCCGCCGCCCGTGGCCGGCGAGTAGCCGATCATGGGACCATTGCCGATGGCGCCGTCGCGGGTCCGGCGACACAGGCCATACTCGCCGCGGGCGCACGCTGGGCAGGGGTCGAGACCGCGCTGTTCACAGGCGAGCATCGGATTCACGACGACGCTGTCCCCGGTCTTCCATTCGCTGGCGCCAGGTCCCGTCTCGAGCACCCGGCCCACGTTCTCGTGGCCGAACGTGAACGGGAATGCGCCGAACGGCTCGAGCGTAAAGCTGTCGTGGGCCGTGATGGCGGCGAGATCGCTGCCACAGACGCCCGAGAGCGCAGATTCCACCCGGACCCATTCGGGGCCGGGGAGTCCGGGCGGCTCTATGCTGTCCAGGGAGATGCAGCCGCCGCGTCCCAGCGCCAGGTTCGGCCGGCGACCCGCGGCAAAGCGCGTCCACAGGTAACGGGCCGGCCGATAATGGAAGCGGATTGCGCGCAAGGATGCAGCCCCGGGGTCGGGCGGTCGGTGCAAGAAGCCCGAGCGCCGGTGTCCAGACGTGAAAAGTCCCGATATTCCGAAGAGTTAACAGGTCTGGAAGGTAATCTGAGGACGGTCGTGCGGACAAGATCGCCGGGTCGCGTGGTCCGGAACGTGCCCCGGCGGGCAGCATGACGGATCGACGATCCGATCCCGTACTGGTGCACTTCTATCGCGCGGTCGTCTCACACATGGATGTGTGGCGGCTGCGCATGGACGCGACCACGAACTGGGCGGCGGTCACAGTCGCAGGGATGATCACGTTCAGCTTCAGCACGCTGACGGCGCCGCACTACGTGCTGCTGCTGGCTCTTGTATTCCAGTTCGTATTCCTTCTGATGGAGTCGCGCCGCTATCAGACGTTCGATCTCTGGCGGCGGCGCTTCCGCGTATTGAACCGGGCGCTTATCGTACCGGCACTGGACGAGGCGCGATCGACGGAGTCGGGCGCCAGGGAGCTGCAGCAGTTGTCGCGGGACCTCGGCCGCACCGTTCCGCATCTGTCGCTGATCGACGCGGCGGGATACCGGATACGGCGCAATTACGGTTACCTGTTCGGCGTCACGCTGCTGGCGTGGGTGCTGAAGCTGGAAGTGCATCCGGAAGCTGCGCAGTCGGCGACAGTACTCATCGGACGTGCCGCCATAGCGTTCATCCCCGGCTGGCTGGTGGTCGCGGTGGTCTTCGTGTCCACGAGTGCGCTGCTGATCGCGGCCGTGATGGCGCCGACGCACGACATGCTCGACTGGGAGACCACCACCCCCCGCTGGCAGCGCTGGATGCAGAGCGGGACAACGCAAGGAGGCGGTGATGTCGAATGACGTCGTGCTCGCGACGCGTTTCGGTGCAGAATCGGAGGAGCCCGCGCGCGTCGCGGCGAACCTCGCCCGCCTGACCGGCGGCCGCGTGACGATCGTGTACGTTGCGACGGAGCTCGGTGCGGTGACGGCTGCGGGGGGAGAGGCGGGAGTGCAGCCTGCGGAGGAGCGCAGGGTACAGCTCGACCAGATCCAGGAGGAGCTGCGCGACTTCGTGACGCAGCACTTCAGTGCGGTCGAGGCGGATACGCGGGTGGTCGAGGGGGATGTCGCGGAATCGATATCGGATGTGGCCGCCGAGCTCGGTGCGGCGTTCCTGGT
>DATHUY010000109.1 GCA_035461765.1 Longimicrobiales bacterium | reverse complement strand
AGGAGTCCCGACGTCGCACGCCGCGGACGGCGTGCAGCGGCGGCGCGGCGTGTGCAATGGCACCTGCCGGCCGATTACGATTCCTCGGGATGAGGCAGGAGGATGATCGAGCAGCTGGGCGAGTATCTGAAGGACAACAAGACGGTGCTCACGAAGGAGATCATGGCGGACCTGAACGATCTGGGGCAGCGCGAGCCCTGGCATCGCCTGCCCGCCTCCATGGACCAGGACCATCTGCCCGACATGATCGCCAGTCTGGCGGAGACGGCGCTGCTGACGTTCTTCGGCGAAAAGGAGCGCACGGCGCTGGCGTGGGTGGGGGTACAGCACGGTCAGCATCGTTACGAGATCGGGATCGCCGAGGAGACGCTGCACCGTGAGTACGAGCTGCTGCGCTGGGCGCTGTGGCGGCGGCTGAAGGCTCAGGCGGACACCACGATCGCCTCGGAGAGCATCATCCGACTCGATTCGGCATTGTCGTTCTCGCACGGCGCGTCGCTGCGCGGCTATCACCGGCGCGCGATCGAGGCGAGCGGCGACTGGCCCGCTGCGATGGAACGGTTCCTGGACGAATGGTCGTTCCCCGCAGCGATGGGTCGCGCCGGGCAGCACTGAGGCTCAGTCGCCTGCGCACTGCGGCCCCGCCGCCTGCGCACGGCGGGTCAGCCCCTGCACCGCGGCTCAGCCCCCCGCGCGCGGCGGGTCAGCCCCTGCACCGCTGCTCCGCCCCCTGCGCACGGCGGGTCAGTCCCTCCGCCCCGAAGCTCAGCCCCGGCGCCCCCAAGCTCAGTCCCTGCGCACTGCGGCGGTCACGGACAGGATGCGCGGGAGGTAGCCGGCGATGAGGCTCCACGAGTCGCCGCCGTCGCGCGACGCGAACAGGTGTCCGCTCGACGTGCCGAAGTACAGCCCGACCGGCGTGAGATCGTCGTTGCACATGCCTTCCCGCAGGATCGATACGTACGCGTGCTCCTGCGGCAGTCCGTGCGTTAGCGGCTCCCACGTCGCACCGGCATCGCGGGTCCGGTAGACGCGCAGCTTCCCGTCGATCGTCGCCCGCATGTGGCTGGATTCCTCCGGAATCACGTATGCGACGTCGGCGTTCGCCGGGTCGATCGCGAGTGCGTAACCGAACTCGCTCGGCAAACCGTCCGTGATCTCCGTCCAGTTATCGCCGCGATCATCCGAACGATAGACACCGCAGTGATTCTGCTGGTACAGCCGCGCGGGCCGGGAGGGGTGCAGCAGCAGCTGATGCACGCACTGGCCGGTGCGTGGGTAGCGATCGGGCAGGAACTCGGCACGCACACCGCGGTTGCATGGTGTCCAGCTCGCACCGCCATCGTCAGAGCGGTAGACGCCACCGGCCGACAGCGAGCAGTATATGCGCTGCGGATCGTGCGGGTCGTGCTGGATGGCGCCGAGCGCCAGTCCGCCGCCGGCGGGCTGCCATGTGGTGTTCGTTGGATCGTCGTTGAGCGTGCTCACCGGCTGCCACGACGCGCCGCGGTCATGCGTGACGAACAGGCCTGCGGGCTCGATACCGGCATATAGCGTATCGGGTTGTGCCGCGGGTCCGGGCGCGAGGTGCCATATCGCCTTGAGACCGCGCTCGTCGTCGTAGTGCGGTGCGGTGCCGAGTGTGTCCCACGTTTCGCCGCTGTCGCTGCTGCGGTGGACGTGCGCGCCCCACACGGCGTGATCGGTTGCGGCCCAGGCGGTGCCGTCGCGCGGATCGATGAACGCGTGATAGACCTCGCGGCCGGCGAGGCGCGGGGGAGAGATGTGCCAGTGCGTGCGGCCGTCATCGCTACGGACGATGAACAGGCCGCGCTTCGTGCCGATCAGCAGCGTGACGATTTCCCTGGTCACGTCAGTCTCGCGTCGATTGCGACATTACGGGCAGGTCCCTGGAGCACGCGGAGTGCGGCATCGAGCACGCCGACGTGTGCGGCGCCGCGGGTGCGCAGCAGCTCGCCGTCGGCGGTCGCATCGATCGCGTCGCCCGAGCCGTCGGGCGGCGCCGGTGATGCGCGTTCGAGGTAGATGGCACGCGTGTGCAGCACCTCGAGCTGCGGATCGCGGACGGGTGCCTGCCCGCGCAGCACGCCGCGCGCGAGCCGCATCAGTGTCGCGGTGGTCGCGAATTTCGACGCGTGCCGCACGACCACGACCTCCAGGTCGGGATTGCTGCGTCGCTCCTGCGATGCGGTCAGGCGCGGGAAGCTGCCCCAGCCGAGGCCGACCCATACCACCGGTGTGCGCCGGACGAGCGTCTCGCCGTCCACGTCCAGGTGCACGATGGTCTGCCGGAGCGTGACCAGCGTGGCGCCCGTCGCAATCAGCGCGGCGGCCGGCTTGCCAATGAAACGGCGGTACTGCTCACGCCGCCGCACGATGCGCGCGTACTCACCGAACGTCAGGGTGTTGAGGAAGTATTCATTCTCGATCGTGCCGACCGCCACGCGGAGGATGCGTCGCTCACGCAGTGCCGTAGCGGCCGCCGCGATGTCGACGATGCCCTGTCGTCGCGCGAACGTGTTCAGCGTGCCGGTCGGAATGCAGAGCAGTGCGGTATCCGTATGCACCAGCACGGCGGCTGCGGTGCGCATGGTCCCGTCGCCGCCGGCGACGCCGATCACTGGCTCGCCGGCGGCAACAGCATCGGCGACAAGACTTCGGAGTGAGGCGCCGGGAGCGGCGGTGACAGCGATGGTGTCACCGAACCCATCGTACAGGGCCTGTGCGGGATCGCGGGACCGGCCGGCGCGGGCGTTGAGAAAAACCGGAACCGCGCCGGTCTCACTCATGTGAGCGGTGACGCCAGGCGGCGACCTGTTAGCTCCCGTCGTCGGATGCTCATGCACCGATCCGGTCGAGCGCCAGTCCGAGTGTCGCGGAGAGCAGGCCGGTGCGCGCGCCCCCCGCGCGGTCGATCACCTCGTCGAGAGTCTCCTCGATCGTGTGGTTTACCGCGGCGAATACTGGATCCGCTGAAGGGCGAGCGTTGGATTCCATCAGGTAACTGAACGTGCGTGCCATGCCGCAGTTCGCGAGGATGTCCGGGATGACGGCAAAGCGGCGATCGGCATCCTGCGCCACCAGTGTCGACCCGATCTTCACCTCGCGGAACGGCTGATTCGAGCCGCACGCAATCACATCCACGCCGCGCGCCGCGAGCTCGTCGAGCGTGTCAGGCGAGATCGATTCCGAGATCGCGGCGCACACGAACACATCGGCCGCCACATCGCCCAGGCGGGACCGTCCGGCATCGTGCACGCGCGCATCGTCAGCGGGCAGCAGCTTGTCCTGGCGGCGTCGCAGCAGGTCCTCGAGTCCCGCGGCATCGACGCCTTCGTCATCGACCAGCATGCGCCGTGCATCGCGGATGGAGACGATGCGCGCGCCGTAACGCGCGAGATACAGTCCCGCGGCTGCTCCGACGTTGCCGAATCCCTCGAGCACCACGCGCACGCCGTCCAGCGAACGCTCGCGTCGCGCGTACAGGCGCCGGATCGAGGCCGCGACGCCGTAGCCCGTGATGACGTCGGCAATCGTGAGGTCCACCCCTGCGACTGCGCCCGTATCGCCGTCCGGCTCGAGCGCGGCCGCAACGCCGTCCTGGAGTCGGTGCATGATCGCGCGGAACTGCCGGTCATCGGGACCGAGGTGGCCGCGCACCACGCCTTCCTGCGGGTGGTGCAGTCCCAGCCGCTCGAATGCCGGGATGACATCGAGGACCTCATCGACGTTGAGGTCGCCGCCCGTGCCGTAGCGATCGCGCAGCACGGGCATCGCGGCGCGGTACCAGCGCTCGAGCACGTCCGATCTGCGCGGGTCGGACGGGTCGAAGTCGATGCCGGTCTTGGCGCCGCCAATGGGCGGGCCGGAGATGGAGAACTTGAGCTCCATCGCCTTGGCGAGGTATGTGACCTCGCGGGGGTTCACGCCGAGGCGCATGCGCGTGCCTCCGCCCGCGGCACCGCCGCGCAGCGAGTTGATGACCAGCCATGCGCGCGCATCCGTCTCGCGATCGCTCCACGCCAGCGTCAGCTCCGGCGTGCGTCTGAGGAACGACGCATAGCGTCGCCACATCGGTGTGCGCGAAGATCGTTTGGACTTTGTCCGATATGCGGTAATGGGAGACTCCTTCGTGATGGGCTGCGTCGCCCCTGTGCTGCGTCAGGAATCGGTAACACGGGGCGCGTTGGGGGGCAAGGCAGAGGTGGTCGGGGACCCGAATACTGCTGCGGGGGTATACAATCTCTCGCCACACTTCCGAATGCCTCCGCGTGATTCGACATCTCACTGCACTGGAGCAGGTCCCCATGGCCAGAATCAGGATCTCCAAGAAAGATGGTTCGCCGACGCCCTACTTCTGGTCTGACAAGGATGGAACGGACCGCACGAAGCAGGTGGTGTACAAGAAGACGGAAGAGGGAGTCAAGCGGATGAAAGGCGTACGCTTCAACAGCGTTACGAACCGGATGCGCCGCCAGGGCTAGGCCGTACCGGCTCGATCAGGATCTGCATCACACCGCCGCACACGGCCGGGCTCCACGAATCGATCGCATCGGTGAGCTCGACATCCACGATGCGCGGCACTCCTGATCGGACCACGTCGGTGGCCGCGGCGATGACATCCGCTTCGCCGCAGCCGCCGCCGATCGTGCCGATGAGTCCGTGCCCCGGGTCGATGATCATCTTGCTGCCCGCGTGCCGCGGCACGGAGCCGCGCGTGCTCAGCACGGTGGCCAGTGCGACTTCGCGGCCGTCATCGGCGGCCGCAATGATCGCGCGATAGACCTGTTCGTCGATCATGTCGACACTTCCCCCAGAAAACGATCGAGGACGCGCTCACGTGAGCTGATGGACGCGATGTCGGAGCCGCGTCGCACGGCCACCAGCTCGGCAGCGATCGCGACCGCGATCTCGGCGGGCGTCTCCGCGTTGAGCTCGAGACCGATCGGTGCGCGTATCGTCGCGAGCGCGGCGCGCGGCACCCCGCTCTCGAGCAGTGCCAGGAACGCAGCACGCACGCGCCGCCGGCTGCCGATCATCCCAAGATAGCGCGGCTGCGCGGTCCCGGCGATGATGCGGTGCAGACAGTCGTAATCCCACCGATGCCCGCGCGTGACCAGAGCGACGAAGCTGTCGGCGCCGATCTCCACGCCCGCAAACGGATCCACCGCGAAGTCGGCGCGCAGCACGCGCACGGCCTCATCGAAGCGCTCCGGCATAGCCAGCTCTTCACGATCATCGAGCACGGTCACGCGGAAGCCGAGCAGGACGCCCAGGTGTGCGAGCGGCACGGCAATGTGGCCGGCGCCGACGATGATGAGGTGATCCGGCGCGCGATGCGCCTCGACATACAGGTGATACGGAACGTCGCCGGCCGTGACGGTCTCGACACGCGGCGCCGGGTCGGTCGTGCGCAGCGCTTCGCGTGCGATCCGCTCGCCCACATCGTCCAGCAACGCGCTGCCGAGCGTACCCTCAACAGCCCCATCCTCGTGCACGATCAATCGTGTGACGGCCGCACCCTCGCGCACGGCGGCGACGATCGCAACGGCGGCAGCTCCGGCGGCCGCATCGAGCGCCGCACGCGCGGCGCGCGCGGCCGTGACGATGTCGCTCATTTGGACTCGATGAAGCGCCAGTAGTCATCCGGCGTATCGATGTCGATCAGGATGCCGGGATCGACCACCCTCACCTCGCGTAGTGTCCGCGCACTCTCCATGATCAGCGAGCGCAACCCCTCCTCGAACGGCCGCGTCATGATGTCGCGAAACAGGTCGCGGCCGATCAGAACGGGGTGTCCGGCCACGCCGTTGTGAAACGGCAGGATCAGCGGTCCGGGATTCTCGCGGAACGAGCGCACGACCGCGGTGACGGTGTCCTGTGAGATCAGCGGGAGATCGACCGGGAGCACGACGACGGCGCCGGTGTCGGCCGGGAGCTGTTCGATGACCATGCGCACCGAATCGATCGGCTCCGACTCCGGATACTCATTGATGACGACGCCGGCGCCGAGAGCGCGCGCCGCGTCCGCCGTCGTCTCGTCGGTGGCGTTCACGACGACATACGTGCGGCGGCAGCCGGAGCCCTGAAGCGTGGTGACGGCGCGCTCCAGGAACGTCACCGACCCCACGTTGAGCAGCGGCTTCGGCCGCTCCATTCGACTGGAGAGTCCCGCGGCGAGGATGATGCCATCGACGGCTGGTGCGCTCATGGGCTGGAGCGTAGGGGGTCGGCGCGATGGGGGCAAGTTTCCAGGCGGCGCCTGCGCCTGAGAACGCCGAGCTACGGATCGCGCGCGGGCACGCACGCGGGCGAGGGCGGGGTTTTTACCAGCTCAGTCCGGCACCTGCGCGGCGTCAGGACCCGACAGGAAATCGACGATCAGCCGTGTTACGCGTTCCGGCGCCTCGTTCTGGACCCAGTGGCCGGCGTCCGGGACACGCTCGATATGCACGTGCGGAGCATAGCGCTCAACTCCGTCGAGCAGGCCGATCGTGAGCGCGACGTCCTGTTCGCCCCAGATGATCAGCGTTTCCGCATCGGTGCGGACCCGGCGCGTCGGTGGGTGACGGACGGAGGCGCGGTAGTAGTTGAGTGCGGCGGTGAGGCCACCCGGACGTGACAGTCCCTGGATGTAGTAGTCGATGTCCTGGTTGTTGAACGTGTCCGCGCGCGCGGGCGTCGTACGGAACAGCCGGCGCAGGGCCGCGAAGTCGAACGCGCGCAGCGCGCGCTCCGGCAGCACCGGCAGCTGGAAGAAGGCGGCGTACCAGCTGCGCAGGAGCTGCGGCGGACGGCGTACCTGCCGCAGGAAGATGGAGGGGTGCGGCGCGTTCATGATGACGAGGCGCTCGAGCAGCCCGGGATGCGCGGCCGCAAAATGCCAGGCAAGGATCCCGCCCCAGTCGTGTCCGACGATGTGTGCGCGCGCGTGACCGGACGCGCGCACGATCGCTGCGACATCGCTCACCAGATGATCGACTGCATACGCCGCCACACCCACGGGTGCGTCCGACTCGTTGTAGCCGCGCAGATCGGGAGCCGTCGCGGTGAATCCTGCATCCGCGAGCGGCAGGAGCTGGTGCCGCCAGGAGCTCCAGTTCTCCGGGAATCCGTGCAGCAGCACGACGGGCGGGCCGTTCCCCGCCCGCGCGACGTGGAGCGTCACCGCACCATTGGTGACGCGGTCATGGCGGATCTCGGACGTCATGAGACCATCCACGGCACGGAATGTACCGGTAGGATCTCGCCATCCGCCGCGCTCCACCGAGCACCACCCGCCACGCGGAGCCGGTGCGGGCCCCGCCCTGCGATTGCCCGTGCACGCGCCCCGGTTTTACCTTCCGTCATGCATTCCATGATCGAGCTGACCGTCAACGGCGATCGCCGGACGGTCGGCATTCCCGCCCACTACACGCTGCTCGAGACGCTGCGCTACGCGCTCGGGCTGACCGGCTCGAAGCAGGGCTGTGACAAGGGGGACTGCGGCGCGTGCACCGTGCTGCTGGACGGCCAGCCCGTGCTCTCGTGCATCACTCCCGCCTGGGAAGCGGAAGGCCGCGTCGTGCGCACCGTGGAGGGCATCGCGGAGCCGGGCCGGCTGCACGCGCTCCAGGAAGCATTCGAGATCACGGGCGGCGCGCAGTGCGGCTTCTGCACGCCGGGCGTGCTCATGTCCGCGTACGCGCTGCTCGAGGAGACCATCTCGCCGACGCGCCAGGACATCCGGGAAGCCCTGTCCGGTAACCTGTGCCGGTGTACCGGCTACACGAAGATCTACGAGGCCGTGGAAATCGCGGCCGCCCGGCTGACGGAGGAGGACAGCAGCGGCAGAACGCGGCTGACCGAGGACGATGGCAGCGGTGAAAACGGAAACCCGCGTGCGCGTGCGAGAGCGCGTGCGAATCCCTCAGAAAATGCTGCCGCCGTCGAGGTCCCTGCCTCCGAACCCGCCACGCGCCCGAATCCCGTGCCCCGCGATCACCATGCGCCGGTGGTCCCCGACGAGAAGGTGACCGAGGAATGAGGCCGGAGGAGCTGCGCCCGCGTCAGGAGGAGAGCGCCGTCGCGCCGGCCGCGCTGGACGACCTCGCGGGTGATGGGGCGGGGAAGACGTCGGTGATCGGGCGCCGGAACCGCAAGGTGGATGGCGCCGGGAAGGTCACCGGTGCGACGGTCTACACGGACGACATGGCGCTGCCGGGCATGCTGCACGGCAAGATCCTGCGCTCGCCGCATCCGCAC